>JBIOUJ010000213.1:0-12961 GCA_044867025.1 Pyrinomonadaceae bacterium
TCCTGTCAACGCTTCACCGTCGCCCTTATGAGCACCGGCGCATGACTCGGAGTCGTTATGGTTGGCTAGACTTTTAACGTATGACTCTTTCATTCACCACAACTTGCCGGTTTATCCCGGCGCACTAGGACACTACCTCCGCGGGTGACGTCGAGGCAACCGAAACCAATTTGCCAGCAAAGCTCGATCAACCCTGTATGGTAGAATCCCCGTTGCGAGCCTCTTACACGCGCGTTCAATTATTATCGAAAGGTCCAATGGCTGGAATCAATCGTAAACTACCAAATTCGGATGCCCCCAATTCAGACATCTACGGAGGACTGGATCCGCGTGAGATTCCCGCATATCGCGTCACCGATGCAGCGTCGTACCTTGGTATTCCGGTGACCACTTTGCGCGCATGGAGCCGGGGGATGAATTATGCGCAACGGGACGGGAGTAAAGGGTATTTCAAACCTGTGTTTTCTCTTCCCGATCCGGACCAGTCGCTTCTCTCTTATTTGAACTTGGTTGAAGCTTTTGTGCTTAGTAGCTTACGAAGAGAGCACCTAATCAACTTATCGAAGATTCGAACAGCAATTGATTCCTTACAGGAGCGGTTCAACTCTACTCATCCGCTCGCTGAACATGAATTCCAAACTAATGGAGTTGATCTTTTCGTGGAAGAGTATGGTCAACTAATCAATGTGGGCCGGGGCGGTCAATTAGCGATGCGCCAGGTTTTAGAGGCGTACCTCACTCGCGTCGAACATGATCCATCTGGTCGTGCTGCAAAGCTATATCCATTTATCCGAGCTATCGGCACTGATCAGCCGAAAAATGTAGTGATAAATCCTTACGTCTCTTTCGGAAAACCGGTAATTGCCGGTACAGGGTTGCCAACCCGCGTTGTTGCCGAGCGGTTTAAGGCTGGTGACACGATTCCTCAGATCGCAGTCAACTATGGCCGGAAAGAAGAAGAAATCGGCGACGCGCTCCGATACGAGCTTAAAATCGCTTAACCTTTATACGTTTTTCCTGGATCGCGCCTCGGAAAGCCTCGCGCTGTACAACGCTTTAAAGGCGCAACAAGCACACGTCGAGAGGCATGGCGATCATTTCCCCGACAGCGTTGACGACGAATTATGGCTACCTGAAGTCGCCGCCAAGGGTTGGGTGATTATCTCGCAAAACCAATTCAACGAGCTGGAGAGGTTGGCGCTGAGAAATGCAGGCGGTCGGGCTTTTTTGATAGTGCATGGCGATATGAAGGCTGAAGAAGAGGCTGTCATGATTGTTGCCGCTTTGCCGAAGATGCTTCGAATTCTAAAAGCAAACGCGCCTCCCTTCATCGCCAGAATCTACAATCCAAAGAAAATACTCGTAACTTCACCAAAATTCAAAGCACATTCAAAGCTATCTCGGTAATAGTGTTGACCCGTGTTGACACCCCGCTGAGGCCTGTAGTAGCGTCGTTTCGCAATCTATGCAAATCATCTCGCTGCCTGCCGTACCCCCACACACATGCCATTGGTCCTGCTGCGCGAAGGAGAGTGTTAAGAAGGTTTGAAGAAGATTGAGCTGCCGCCTCGTGGTCTGGAGACGCTATTTGGTGTTCACGATCAGAACATCAAATATCTCGAGTCTCTGCTCGACGTAAGAATTGACGCCCGCGGTCAGGATGTTTCGATTGACGGCGATCCGAAGGACGTCGAAACGGTCGAACGCATCCTCCAGGATTTCTCCGACCTCTTCAAGGAAGGAAAACATTTCACCGACAAAGAGCTCCGTGAAGCGTTCGCGCAGATCGCCGAAGACCGCGCTTTCAGTCTGCGTGACTACTTCACCAAAGCCCGCTTCAACCCAGCGGGCAAAAAGCAGGTCGCGCCGAAGTCCGTCAATCAACGGAAGTACATTCAGGCGATTCAGGACAAGGACGTCGTCTTCGGTATCGGCGTCGCAGGCACTGGCAAAACGTATCTCGCAGTGGCAATGGCGGTCCAGGCGTTGATGCAGAAGCAGGTGAACCGCATCGTCCTCGCGCGACCCGCTGTCGAGGCTGGCGAGAAGCTTGGATTTCTGCCCGGCGATCTACAGGACAAAGTCGATCCGTACCTGCGACCCCTCTACGACGCACTCTTCGATCTCATCGACTACGAGCGCGTGACCCGGCTCCTCGAAAAACGCGTGATCGAAGTTGCGCCACTCGCGTTCATGCGCGGCCGGACGTTGTCAGACGCGTTCATCATCCTTGACGAAGCACAGAACACGACGAGCGAGCAGATGAAGATGTTTCTTACCCGCATCGGCTTCGGATCAAAAGCCGTGATTACAGGTGACGTGACGCAGGTCGACCTTCCGACCGGAAAACGGAGCGGCCTGATTGAAGCAGAGCGAATACTGTCAAAGCTCGAAGGTATCGAGTTCGTCTACTTCACCGACAAAGACGTCGTGCGACACAAGCTGGTGCAGTTGATCATCAGGGCCTATGAGGAACAGGGTAAGAAGAGTCAGATATGATGGTCGAGGTCGTCAATCGCCAGCGGCGCGTTAAAGTCGATCCAAACGCATGGACCACGTTCGCGGAAAAAGCACTGGACGCGATCGGAAACAGCGGATCGTCAGCAACGATCGCGTTTGTTTCTAACAGTAGTATTCGGAAGCTTAACCAGCAGTTTCGTGGTGTCGATAAAGCAACAGACGTTTTATCGTTCCCTGCTGATGAGCCAGACAATCTGGGTGACGTCGCGATCTCGGTCGACACAGCGGCGAAGCAAGCAAAGGAGAACGGTCTCCAATTTGACAATGAAATCGCGCAATTGATTCTTCACGGCCTTCTTCATCTCTCCGGGTACGACCACGAAACTGACAACGGCGAGATGAACCGGTTGGAACTGAGGCTGCGAAAGAAGTTGGGTATTTAGTGCGCCTCACATTTACGATTCACTAATAACGATTTAAACTATCTCCCCATAGATGGAACTTGAAATAGGGCTTGCGCTCGTACTGCTCATAGTGCTCTCCGTGCTGGCAACGGTCGACATGGCCTTCGCACAGTTGAGCGACGTGGGTCTACGCCGCCTGATTGGCGAGAACGGCGAAAAACCTGAGCCGCGCTCACGACTCTTCCTCCAGCAAGTATTAGAGAACCGGCCGCGATTCGGATTTGCACTCTCGGCGATGATCCAGATACTGCTCGTCGTAGTCGCCGTTCTAATCACTTCAATTTCACTGAGCCTGTTCCCCGATCCCCGACTCGTACTTGTCGGCCTGGTGGCCGGCCTCATCCTGGCAGGCATTTTCCGTCAACTCGTTCCGCTGTTTATTTCGACACGAAATCCGGAAGGCACGCTGCTCTTCCTGCTGCCAATCATCCGTCCGTTCTTTCCGATCATGGCATTCATCGCCGATCCTTTTCAGCGTCTCTTCGACCGTTCGCGTCGCAAGGACCAGGTCGCCGAAGACGGCGAAGAGGAGGAGGAAGACGACGACAGCGGCGATCTCCAGGCACTCATCGACGTAGGTGAAGCCGAGGGAATTCTCGAAGAGGAAGAAGGCGAACGCATCCACTCGATCATCGAGTTTGGCGACACGCGCGTAAGTGAGGTTATGACACCGCGCCCTGACATCGTTGCGCTCCCTGAAACTGCCACCATTCGCGAAGCGCGTGACGTCATGCTCGAATCGAAATATTCACGCCTGCCGGTCTATCGCGATCAGATCGACAACGTCGAAGGAATTATTTATGTCCGCGACTTGCTGTCGTGTTGGGCTGAGGGACGCGAGAGCGAGAGTATCGCGCCGCTGATTCGTTCAGTTTACTTTGTGCCCGAAACCAAACCAGTAGCCGAGCTGCTTGACGAGATGCAGAAGGCGCACGTGCAACTCGCGATGGTCATCGACGAGTACGGCGGTGTTTCCGGTCTCGTGACTGTTGAAGACATTTTGGAAGAGATCGTCGGCGAGATCGAAGATGAAGATATCGCCGGAGAAGAATTGGATGAAATTGTCGAACGTAATGACGGCAGTTACGAAGTACCGGCGTCAACCGAGATCGGTAAGATCGAGCGACTCTTCGACATGGAGATCGAAGCTGACGATTTCACGACGATCGCAGGACTCGTGATCAACGAATCAGGGAAAGTACCTCCCGTTGGTGAGACGCTCACGATCCGAGGTTTGGAAGTCGAAGTTCTTGAAGCCGACGAACGGCGCATAAATCTACTACGGGTAAAGAAGGCTCACGAAGAGAACGCTTCGGAAGTGAGTCACGGATGAACCGATGGGTAAACAAAAAAGCAAATACTTGCGGGGCAAACGAATCGATCCGGCCCCAATCGAAAAGAATGCGCTTGTTGCAGATGTAATTGACGAAGCTTTTCTCGCCTACAACGCCGCGCGACTCCGCGAGGCTTGCCAGCTCTTCACTAAAAAAATGCTGGAGCCCGACGTCACGGTCGGCCTCTCGATAACAGGCGCGTTGACACCCGCCGGGCTTGGTATTTCCGCGCTGATTCCACTGATCAAAGCCGGTTTTGTCGATTGGATCATCTCCACTGGCGCCAATCTCTATCACGATGCGCACTTCGGAATTGGGCTGTCAATGCATCAGGGAAACGCGACAACATCCGACGTGATTCTGCGCGAAGAAGAGGTCGTTCGCATCTACGACATCTTTTTCGATTACTCAGTATTGCTAGACACAGACGCGTTCTTCCGCAAGATCATCGAAGCTCCGGAGTTTCAGCGTCCCATGTCCACCGCGGAGTTTCATTACCTGTGCGGACGTTATGTTCACGAGCGCGAACAGAAACTCGGCATCACTGAGAAGTCGCTGCTGGGAGTGGCCTACGAGTATGCCGTTCCGATTTACACATCTTCGCCGGGCGATTCTTCGATCGGTATGAACGTCGCTGCGAAAGCGCTGCAAGGTAACAAGCTCGCATTCGATCCATCACTTGATGTGAACGAAACAGCAGCGATCGTGCTCGCCGCAAAACGCGGAGCAGTGCAGAAAGGTAAAAACAAAAAGGGACGTTCAGCAGTATTCATTCTCGGCGGTGGTTCACCAAAAAATTTCCTGCTGCAAACTGAACCACAGATCCAGGAAGTGCTCGGCATCGACGAACGTGGGCACGATTATTTTTTGCAAGTGACCGATGCGCGTCCCGATACAGGTGGACTTTCAGGAGCAACTCCCGGTGAAGCAGTGTCGTGGGGAAAGGTCGATCCCGATCGATTGCCCGACGCAGTTGTGTGTTATGTCGATTCTACTGTGGCGCTTCCGCTCATTACGGCTTATGCTCTTACACGTCATGAACCTCGCGAGCCGCGGCGCCTTTATGAGAAGCGCGAGCAGTTCATGAATTTGTTGCTGGCAGAGTACAAGAAATCCAAACGACGATAGCTTGATTGGAGAGCACGCGATCATGGGTGACATAGCAACGAGTGTGAAACCGAGGAGTTATTACGATTGCGTCGACTGTCCCGCGTACTGTTGTTCGGTGTACGAGCGCGTTCAAGTCACGCCGCGCGACGTTCGCCGCCTGGCGCGACACTTCGGCGTCACTGAAGAAGTAGCCACAGCGCGCTACACGAAGATGAACGAGAAGGAGCGAGTCTTGCGCCGGAAGAAAGATCCGCTTTTCGGAGAGACTTGCCAGTTCCTGAATCTCGAAACGCGTGGCTGCTCGATCTATCACGCACGGCCGGCGGTGTGCCGGGAGTTTCCGATAACCACGCGCTGCGCTTACTACGATCTGCTGCGGTTTGAGCGTGAGCAGCAGGACGATCCGAACACAGTGCCTTTAGTGCAGATCTCTTTTAGAAATGGGAAGAAGTAAAGTGGAAGATTTTTTATCCAGAATGATCGGGAAGAAGCTCGATATCTATTGCGGTGGAGGTTCGAGCCTGCGCGGTGAAGTGCTCAAGGTAGAGATGGGCGTGCTACACCTGCGTGATGATGATGGAAAGTTCTGTTATGTAGCGGTTGATAAGATCGTCGCCGTTTGGGAAGCGCGGGACGATGAACACCGGGCAGGTTTTGTTCCGCCGCCGAATACGCGGTAGGTACACAAAAGCACAAAAGCGTTAATCAGTTACTGGAAGCGGGAGAGGTACGCGCCTAAACCCATCAATCCGCTTCAACCAATACTCATTAAACTCCGAATAGATAACTCCATGACGACGCGAAGCGTGGTAGAAACCGTGCTCGTCCGCGACTACACCAACATGCGTTAGATTACTGAAAAAGACCAAAGTGCCGAATTTGAAGTGCTCTTCCTCAGGAGCAGGGGCAAAACGCGCGAACAAATTGCGAGCGCTAGCTCGCTCGAAGGTGATCCCAGTCGCCTGGAAAATGCTCCACACAAACCCCGAACAGTCAAACCTGTCTGGTCCAGTTGCTCCCCAGCGATAACGAGATCCCAAACGCTCGTCGATCGCGGCCAAAAGTAGTGGCTGAAACTTGATGAACCCGGACCCCGGTGCGCTTGTCGATGCTGCAAGGTCGATTGTGGGTTTCGGCTTGGCTTCCCATGCAGGTTTTGAATCTGCGACGGGCGTTAGAACCGCAAACTCGTCTGGTGAGCACGACACTTCATTGACGTCGCCGCCGCTGGGCGCTGTGACTCGTGGACGACTTTGGGCGAATGCCGTTGTGGACCAAAACGCGAGGGCCAAAATTGCAACCAAGGCACGAGGGAACACTTTTTGAAAATGCATAGACAGGGAATTACCTTCTCTGAATTCGTTATTTACTTTTTGGTATTTCTAACGTGAGGGGAGCACCGCACAAGACTTTCGCATCTTAGCCACTGAAGTAGCATGCTTCAACTGGCAATGTGACTGTTTCGTGACGAAACGCCTTACGCCACAGCGACTTGCACTGAAAGGAGTCACGAATTCTTGGCGACAAACAACGATGTTTATGGGGGAAATAAGAGGATTTAATAGCAGCGTGCGGTCAATATGAACGCCACAAAGAGCCACAAAAGCGGCTCACGCGCGCTGTAATTTTCTGAAAAGATTCAGCGTGAAAAGCAGAGTTAGAGCGAGTGTCATGGACCAAAAACTCCCGACAACCAAAATTCAGAATCAACTGTATGACTGATCTAAAGTTTCAATAAGGAGGAGTTTTCAGGCACCGCGGCCGGCGTAGTTCAAGCCAACGGTGATGATCTTCTGAAGCAGTTGATCGTAAGGCACGCCGGAATGTTCAGCCGAGTCAGCGAAATCCTCACGGTGCGCGATCTGAGGATTCGGATTCGCCTCTAAAAGGTAGAACTGCCCGTCTTCCGTCATCCGGTAATCCATGCGCGCGTAACCGCTCAGGAAGAGATACCGGTAGATTCGTTTCGACAAACGCTCGAGCGTCTTGTGCTGTTCGGGCGTCAGCTCGGCCGCTCTCGTCGCGACACCTACGCGCTCCTGGTACGCCGGATCCCACTTCACTTTCAACGTCGCGATATTCTCGGCGCCTTCCGGTAGCTTCTCCATCACCAACTCCCACGGCGCGTAAGTCTGAATGTTCTGGTTGCCGATCACCCCAACATAGATCTCACGACCCTTGATGAACTGTTCGGCGATCGCCGCGGTCTTATTGTGGTGATGAATGAACTCGACGCGCTGCGTCAGCTTTTCATCGTCATGAACGATCGACGCCTGTGCGATTCCAACCGAGCCCTCTTCGCTGACCGACTTCACCAGCAGCGGAAACTTCAAGCGCTTCGGACGACGCACTTTTCGATTCATTGGAAACACGGCGAAGTTTGGCACGAGCAGACGGTGATAAGAGAGGACCATCTTCGTCAATGCCTTGTCTTTGGCGATCGTCATCCCACGCGGGTTGCAACCCGTGTAAGCCTGTTTCATCAATTCGAGATAGCTGACGACGTGCTGATCGTAGAGCGGGTAGCCGTGAAACTCTTCGAGCAGATTGAACGCGATGTGCGGTTTGTATTCCATCAGCGCATCGCCGATCACTTTGAGCTGGTTGTACAGGCCGACCGGATATACCTCGTGGCCCATCTTCTTGAGGGTCGAGGTCACGTCGAACTCTGTTTTTACTTCCTGCTTTTCTTTGTCGGAGAGACCATTTAAAGAATCGGGAGGGACGAGATCTTCGTGTACCAGGACGATGATGCGAAGTTTCTTTCGTGGCTCAAACGTCATACGGCTATGCGATGATAACCCGAATGAAGCACGTTCATTACTTGCACAGTCAGCACTATCATGACACGTCGGCGCGTTTCGCGAAAGGGAGTTGTTACGCGAAGTCCTAATTCTTTGCAACGATCGATCATGTTTTGGAGCACGTGATCGACTGTGTACTGATGCACGCCAGTGTATTCCGCGACGATCTGTCGCACCTCTCTGCGGACTTTACGAATGAAACTCGCAGCACTCATCCGCTTCCTGTAACGCGGGTCGTCAGAAAAAATTCGATGCAGATCGCGATCGTAAACTGCGGGCCACTCGAAATCGTAGCGCTCGCGTTTGCGGCGGTAATGTTCGCGTAGCTTGATCTTCAGAGCAGAGAGTGGCTCGACCTTCGTGCGCGTTCTGTTTCGAGGTTTTGTTCCGGCGAGGTCCTGCATCAACTCGTCGATGTACTCGAGCTTGCGAAGCGCAGGCCAACCGCGATAACGGCGTCGCCATTGCAAGCGTGGTGTCAGCCAGACGGCGAAAGTTTCCGCGAAGTCCTCGGCGGGATGTGCCTGCGCATACCAGGCGGGCAGATGCAGCACGTACTTTCGGCTCTTGGGTTTTGGCTTGTAAAAATCCGGATACGGCTGGGCAAAAGAACCGAAGAGTTCACGGTGCTGGCGTTTGAAGTGGAGCCGGAATGCTGTATCCAGGGCGTGACCGGCTTCGTGTCGCAGGATCCGCATGCATTCGGTGTCCGAACCGCCTTCAACCTCAAGCATTTGCTTGCGTTCCAGCTTCATCAGGCGCGGGTGGGCAAGGTAAAAAGGGATGGCTATTCCCGGCACGCCGTCGGGCGAAAACCACTCTTCGGCCAGCCAAACATGGGGTTTGAAGCGGATGCCGCGATTGTTGAGCTCGCTGTAAAGCCGCTTTATGTGAGGTTCGAGGAACGACCCCTTGATTTTGATTGGGAGGTCGCAGATACGTAGGTCAAGCAACTGTTCGTCGCTGAGACGGTGCCAGGGGAATCTGTAGCTCACGTGGGCAGATTTTAGCTGTCCTCGAATGGATGCGCCAAGCGCGAGTCCCAATCATTGGTCATATGTCATTTGCCATTGTCGTTTGTTACTGGGCTCCTCCTGAAAATGACAAATGAAAAATGACGAATGATATATGAGCAATGATTTGGCCCTTTTTTACGGAGGTTTGCGCGTTTTCTAGATTAGAACCCCATTTCAGGAGACGAACAAAAGGTAAATGCTCAAAACCACAATTTTCAGGACTGCAATTTCAATCGGATGTCTGTTAACAATCTCAGGAGTTGCAAGTGCTGACACGAAGATCAAGTCACGTCAAACCAGCGGTGGTCAAACTTACGAAAACACCAGCTACATCAAAGGCAAACGCCAACGCAGCGAAACAAACAACGGCCAGATGATTGTGTTGCAGCAGTGCGACCTGCGGCGAAACATTCAGATCATGCCGCAAGCGAACGCCTACGTCATTCAGCCATACGATCAACCGGCAACCACCAATGCCGCGAGTTCAAGCACTGCACAACCGGGCGCTGTGAGAAAAGGCGGATTAATTACATCAACCGTCACGACGCGCGACACCGGTGAGCGCAAGCAGATGTTCGGCTACACAGCGCGCCACATCATCACCACGATGGTCACCGACTCATCGCCCGACGCATGTTCGCCGCTCAAGAGCAAGATGGAGATCGATGGCTGGTACATCGATGCCGCTTTCGCACTCGATTGCGACATGTCACAAGCTTACAGATCCTACAGGCCGCAAACAGCTGCCGGCTGTCAGGATCGTTACGAGACGAAACAGATCGGCATGGCAAAGAAAGGCTTTGCGGTCTGGGAAAAGACGACGATGTTTGGTCAGGATGGTGCGGAGAGTTTTTCGACAGTCAATGAAGTCGTCGAATTCTCACAAGCGACATTGGATGCGAGCTTGTTCGACATCCCGGCGGGTTATCGTGAAGTGAAAGACTTTGCGAGCGCTTTTAGTTCGCCCACTACGCCAACACAATCGAGCGAAAGCACCGAAACTCAGCCGACGACTGCGCCGACCACTACACCGTCGCCTGAGCCAAACAAGCAACCTAAGAAAGAGGAAAGCCCCGTCAAAAAAGGCCTGAAATCACTTAAGCCCAAATGGTAGTTTTTTTTGTGCCTTTTCGTGGCCTAACTCGGTGGATGCACGCCCGTCTTCAGAAACGAAGACGGGCATTGCTTTTCTACGACACACTCAGCACACAGCGGATTGCGTGCCTTGCAGATCTTCCTTCCATGCCAGATCATCAGGTGCGGGAAGATCACCCAATCTTTCCTCGGCACGATCGGGATCAACTCCTGTTCGATCTTCTCCGCCGTCTTTTCCTGTGCTAACGCGAGCCGGTGGGAAAGCCGCGTGACGTGCGTATCCACAACAACGCCGGCTTTGATCCCAAACGCATTGCCAAGCACGACGTTCGCAGTCTTGCGCGCCACGCCCGGCAGCTCGACCAACTCGTCCATCGTGTGTGGCACCTGCCCACCGTACTCTTCCGTCAGGACCTTCGACGTCCCCTGAATCGACTTTGTCTTGTTTCGAAAGAAGCCGGTCGACTGGATGTCTTTCTCCAGCTCGCGCGGCGACACCTTGAGGTAGTCTTCCGGCTTCGTGTACTTGCGAAACAGATCAGCGGTAACAATGTTAACTCGCTCGTCCGTGCACTGCGCCGAGAGAATCGTCGCAATCAACAGTTCAAACGGGTTCGAATGATTGAGCGAACATTTAGCGCCCGGATAAGCCCGCTTGAGTCGCCGAATGATGTCGCGCGTGCGCGCCTTCAGTTCCTCAAAACTTTCGCGTTTTGGCATCGTTATCCTGTTCTCTTCAACTTCCCTGTTTTCTTGGCCCACGCTTCGATCCGCACAAACGCCCAGAGGCCAAGCGGCAAAAGCACTGCGCCCATCAGCGCGAGAATCAGCAATTCGTTCGTGACTGCCGACAGTGGCGCGCCCGCAAGATACTCAGGCGTCGAATTGCTGTTTCCCACTCCGAACAATTTTCGGCAAGCCGTAAGCGTGTAAGTTGCCGGTGAAAGTGCCGAGAGTGGTTGCATCCATCCCGGCAGGACCGAGATGTCATAATAAACGCCGGAAACCAGCAGGATCGAGCCCTGAAAGATGTGCGTCGCTTCCGCGCCACGCTCTGCACTCATAACCGGGAACACCGCTGCAAACAAACCGAGACCGACAAACGCGGCCGTGCTCACCGCCAGCACCACCAACACACCGAAGAGATTGACGCCGCGGAGATGCAGATCGGTAAACAACATGAGACCGACGAGCACGATTATCGTAGTCACGATCGCGTTCAGCAGTGAAAATAGACTAACACCCAGCAGGTGAACGCCACGCGAGATCGGCGCCATGAACGTGTATTCCAGCGTGCCTTCCCAACGCTCGTAAGCAATCGACATCGCGATCTCGTTGTAAAGGAACGAGAGATAGTTCCACAACAACGCTCCGACTACGAGCGTCAGCGTTAGTTGGTAATCATTTTGTGCGACGCCGATCAGCGCCACCGTTGCAGACGTCACCACCGCGTAGAAGTTGAACACGATCACCCAGCCGATGTAACGACGGGTGATGTGCCAGCCTCGAAACAGGAAGGCCCACGTTTGTCGTAGAGTTGCTTCCATGATCAATCCTCCATTAATGCCATTTCGTCTTCTTCTTCGGCGAGTTCTTCACCAGTTAACTTGATGAACGCATCATCCAGCGTCGCCGCGTTAGCACGCCGCATCAGGTGCGCCGCAGTTCCCTCGGCCACGAGCTTGCCGTGCGCGAGAAAACCGATTCGCACACAGAGTCTCTCCGCTTCCGCCATATCGTGCGTGGTCAGAAGGATCGTGGTCCCTTCGCGTCTTTGCAGATCTTCAAGGAATGACTGCACGTCGCGACGACTCTTCGGATCGAGACCCGTCGTCGGTTCGTCCAGCAGCAGCAACGGCGGATTGATCATCAGCGCGCGGGCGATGCTGATTTTCTGTTGCATGCCGCGGCTCATCTCCTCGAGTGGCGTCGAAAACTTCGCGTTCTCCATTCCCAACTGCTCGAGAATATCCATCGCACGCCTTTCTGCATCGCGCGCCTTCTGACCGTAGAGCAGCGCCGTGTAAAGCAGGTTTTCACGAGCCGAGAGCTTCTTATAGAACGCGGCGTCGACGCTGACGCGCCCGATGATCTTGCGCACCTGTTCCTGTTGCTCGGGCAGCGTAAAACCCATGAGGCTGACGTAGCCGCTGTCGGCGATGAGCAGGGTCGAAAGGATTCGGATCAGGCTCGACTTACCGGAACCGTTCGGTCCGAGCAGCCCATACGTCTCTCCTTGCGCGACGCTGAAAGAGACGTCGTCGATCGCCCAGAGCTCGGATTTCTTCCGGAAACCGTTGCGTTTGCGGAAACTTTTGCGAAGGTTGCGCACCTGAATAGCTGTTTGTTCCATGATCGACCTCAAAAGCGGGTAGCCCAAAATGGGTCCGCTTGAACGAAAACAATTGATTTGTGGTTTGGAAAAAGTAGGAAGCGGCTGAGCGGATACCGATACGCCTGCCCTCAGCAGACGTCGTGACCCGACCCAGCCGCGCAGATGAATCCCCTGCGCGCGGGAATCAGGCCCGGATCAGCCGCAGCTTAACTTTGAGGAGGAAGAGTGTTCTCATCACTAACATTCTAATCACCTTGGTCGGCACAGAATAATACAGGACTTGAGAATTAACAAGGTCTTCTGATTTAAGCCGCAGATTTTCGCAGATGAACGCGGATCAGAT
>JBIOUJ010000214.1:0-43120 GCA_044867025.1 Pyrinomonadaceae bacterium
GACTCCGCCCGATTCAATCTCCTGCATGAACTCCTGAAAACCACCCGGAAAGCTCGTACCAATTCCCATATGTGGCCTTCCCACTTATGTGGCGCACGTTCGTTCTTCACCTTCCAGTTATTACTTCCGGACAGACTCTGCGCCACATAAGTTTCTTGCCGTATAGTCGCGTCGCTTTTCAATTCCAATATGGAGGTCTCGACTGTGTTCAATCTCATTTACAAATATCGGGGAACGGCGGCCCGTCATGAGGCCGCACCGCTGGTGCAGGAACGCGTTCGCTACCTTGCTCATTGCAAGGAGCAAGGTGCGGCTGACGGTACACTACAACTGACCGCGCAGACGATGCTGGTGATCATCGAGGAACTGGATCTGAAAGAAAAAGGCAGGATAAGTCACAGCAAGATTGTGGCGGCTGCTGATCGTTGGGCCACTCGTGAGCCTCAACACTACAACATCAAGCACGCACGCAAAGCGAGATCGCATTTCATTTCAGTTGCAACCCAATGGCTTCGCTTCCTAGGTCGGCTTCGTTTGCGCGAGACTCGACAACACCCTTACACGCCAATGGTCCAAGAGTTTGCCGATTACATGATCAGAGAAAGAGGCTTGTCTCCGCATACGCTCGAGATCCAATGCTGGATCATAAATGACTTCCTCAGTCGAAGTTGTGATCGCAGTCACCCGTTGAATGAGCTGTCCGTTGCACGAATTGACGAAGCTATCGCTCTTAAAGGTAGCCGCGACGGTTATACGCGCAGGTCGATTCGGCACTACGCCGAGTCACTACGCTCATTCCTTCGCTACGCGGAAAGACGAGAGTGGTGTCCTGCCGGCTTGGCGATAGCAGTTAAAGCCCCACGCCTGTACACGGATGAGACGTTGCCTGCCGGTCCTTCGTGGGAGGACGTACAGCGTTTGCTGGTTGAGACTGAAGGTGATCGGCTAACGGACATTCGTGACCACGCCATCCTGATGTTGTTGGCCGTTTACGGATTGCGTTCAGCCGAACTTCGCGGACTCCGCATAGAAGACCTCGATTGGGACAAAGAACTGATCCATATAACTCGGCCGAAGCAGCGAAAAGCCCAACTGTATCCGCTTGTTCCTACCGTAGGAGAGCCTGTCCTACGCTACTTGAAGGAAGTGCGACCGCGTTCTTCATATCGTGAAGTCTTCCTAACGTCGCAAGCGCCGATTCAACCTCTGAGTCGGCCTGGTCTCTGGCACATAGTTGGACGGCGTTTGCGAACCTTAAGTACCTCACTCAATCATCATGGGCCACATTCGCTCCGTCACGCCTGTGCCACGCACCTTCTAGCCCAGGGCTTATCTTTGAAAGAAGTCGGCGATCACCTCGGACACCGTAGCCCAAGTGCTACTCGTACTTACGCCAAGGTGGACATAGTAGGACTTCGACAAGTGGCAGAGTTCGAGTTAGGAGGTCTGCTATGAAACTATCTCAATTGATCTATGAATACATCGCCTTTAGGAAGTCTCTGGGAGAAGTGGCTAGAACCGACGGATACTGTTTGAGGGCCTTCAGCCGAGCGATGGGGGATGAAGTTGATATCCGAGACGTTCTGTCAGATCGAGTGAACACGTTTCTCGCGGGGAACGGTCCGGTTACTTCTCATTGGCATCGTAAGCATTCTTCATTGACCAGTTTTTACCGCTATGCGATCGCGCACGACCATGTCGCGGTTTCACCATTGCCGACAGTGCTCCCGAAGCAACCCGAGCGCTTTGCGCCGCACATTTACACCCGCGACGAGCTTCGCCGCCTGCTTGATGCCACCAACTCTTATCGAACTGGACGAGCCTTTATAGAGCCGCATACTTTTCGGGCGCTCTTGCTGCTGTTGTACGGAACGGGATTGCGAATCAGTGAGGCCCTTTCCTTGACAATTGAGGATGTGGATTTGCGAGAAGCATTGGTCCTCGTGCGCGACACGAAGTTCTACAAAACACGTGTCGTACCGGTCGGAACTCAACTCTGCGAAGTTATGGTCCAATACGCAAAGCGGCGCAAAGAGAGCAGGTATTCACAGAGCGCAAACGCACCATTCTTCTTGACGCGCCGGTCAGCGCCCCTAACTGTCGCACTGGTTGAAAGTTCGTTCCAGCGGTTGCGCGCTCATGCTGGTGTCTGTCGCGAAGACAGCGCACGCTATCAACCGAGGCTGCACGACTTGCGTCATACGTTCGCTGTGCATCGACTGACCGCTGCTTACCAGGATAAGAAGAACGTGCAAAAGCTCCTGCCTCAATTATCTATCTACATGGGACACGCGAAGATCTCTTCCACTCAGTGGTACCTGACGATGACACCTGAGTTGCTGCGCGAGGCCAGCCTCCGCTTCGCACAATACGCTTTCGAGGAGGTGTGCTATGAGTGACAAATCACTACTAGGACCATGGGTACGACGCTTCCTCCTTGAGTATGTAGTGAGCGAGCGTAATCTTGCGCGCAATACTCAGCGCAGTTACCGTGATACGCTTTCGTTGTTGATCCCGTTCCTCGCCAACAGAGCCGGCAACCCGGTTGAGCGGCTCAAGGTTATCGATGCCTCAGCCGAGCGTGTGCGCCTTTTCCTTTTGGATCTTGAAGAGACTCGAAGTTGCAGCGTTTCTACGCGGAACCAAAGGCTTGCCGCCATCCATGCGCTGGCTCGATTTGTAGGGCTGCATAGTCTCGAGCACATTGAATGGTGTGGACAAGTTAGAGCCATTGCTTTCAAGAAAACCGCGAAGCCTCTAGTCACCTACCTTGAGAAAGGTGAGATGGATGCTTTGTTGGCAGCCCCAGATCGCGCCACGGCTCAAGGCCGGCGGGACTATTCAGTGATCTTATTTCTCTATAACACTGGTGCGCGTGCAGACGAAGCCGCGCAACTTAAGATCTCTGATCTGGATTTGTCACAAACACCCGAACGATACCAATCATCAGTGGAGATCCATGGCAAGGGTAATAAGCTGCGTCGCTGTCCGCTGTGGCCGCAGACGCTAAGTGAACTTGCACCTTTGGTGGAACGGCGCTCGCCCTCAGAGCGGGTCTTCCTCAATCGATGTGGACGACCTCTCACCCGCTTCGGGATTCACACGATGATCGAACGCCATGCGAAAAAAGTGTCCGTGCGAATCCCGTCATTGATGACAAAGCGAGTAAGTCCGCATACGATCCGTCACACCACTGCCACGCATCTTCTGCGTGCGGGCGTAGATATCAACACCATCCGGGCCTGGCTGGGCCATGTCTCGCTAAACACAACGAACATCTACGCCGAGGTTGATCTGGAAATGAAGGCTAAGGCACTGGCGACTTGCGAGGTACCCTCAACCAAACCAGTAAAGCGGTGGCGTGAGGATGCTGGATTGATGGCGTTCCTGCGGACGCTTTAGGGTCTGGTTGCTCGCGGACGAATGCCGGAACAGCGCTCAGTATCTTGCCCGATTCCGTTCTGCTGACTCGTGTTTTTATGCCTGCACCCTTTTTCTGAGGCATCTCAAAAAACAATTTGACTTTTTATCTGAATAGGAATAAGGTGCGGCCGTTCTCATTCAATGGCTGATTCTCACGGGCCTGCGTCCTTGCATACTCGCTACTTTCAGCCCTTACTTACTCAATGCCGGAATGCCTTGCTTTCAAGGGAGGACCTCATTATGGCAACCAACAACAAGCTCATCAAATTCCTGATCTTCAAGTGGCGCGTTTTCCGCCGGTAAGATTTTAAGGGTGGGTCTTTAAGACTGGAACTCCGGCATTCTCTTCGGAGGATTGCAAGATGTTCATGCGTACCAGTGTGTTTTGAATTATTGGCCAGGATGATCCGTGCTAGTAATTCAGTCGAGGAACGCAAATTTCTACGAACAGCAACTCCTTTAGAACTGGGCCGTGTCGAGCGGCAAATCGCAATGGACCACCACCGCCGGCACAACAACATCTCCTACAAGACCACTTCCGGATAATCCAGTACAACACCGGAAGTATCTGTTCATCAGCTCGTGAATCGCAATGCTTTGAAACCGAAGAGGATAACTAACATGAGAACCAAAGATATTGTTTTTACTTACTTCCGCGGTGTCACACTGATCCTCGCGGCTACACTGATTCTGGTACTCGCAAGTGCCGTCACCGCACAAACAAACACGTTTCCCAGCAGCGGGAATGCTGGTGTGGGAACGACAGCGCCATCGACAGAGTTAGAAGTCAAGAGCACTTCGCACGCAACGATTACTATAAATTCGGGAAGCGGCTCAACGGACGCTTCAATCTTGTTTCAACGTGCTGGTGTAAACCAATGGTTTTTTCAATCGCGCAATAGCGGAACTCCAACTGACTCGTTTGTTCTCTATGACGGTGTTAATTGGACCTTCCCGTTTGTCGTGAATCGGTCCGGCAACGTTGGTATCGGCACTGTCAATCCCAGCTACAAACTCGATGTCGCCGGCGTTGTTAGCTCAAGCACTGGCGGATTCAGATTTCCCGACGGCACGGTGCAACTCACAGCGGCTTCGGGTGGTGGCGGCGGAACGATTACCGGCGTCACTGCAGGCACAGGACTGACAGGAGGCGGAACGAGCGGAACGGTTACCCTCACCAACAATGACAAAGGATCGGATCAGTTCATCTTCAAGAACGTAGCGAACGTCGCAGGTACTACGCAATTCTCTGCAGCATCGAATAACGACGCAGTTCGTTTTGCTGGTACTGGCGGAACCACCGTTTCGTTCGATACCGGGACAAAGAAGATAACGGTTGATAGTTCCGGTATTACCAGCAGTCAGTGGACGACCAGTGGCGGCAACATCACTTATGCCTCCGGCAACGTCGGCATTGGCATCACACCAACTGAAAAGCTTCATGTCGCCGGAAACGGCATAGTCACCGGCAATCTGATAGTCAATGGCAACATCGCCGCCAAATATCAGGACGTGGCCGAATGGGTACCCTCATCTGAACAGATTCCTACCGGTACCGTGGTAGTTCTCGACTCAACCAAATCTAATCAAGTCATCTCGTCCATGCAGGCTTACGACACGCGCGTGGCCGGTGTCGTCTCAGAACAACCGGGCATCGCCTTGGGTGAAAGCGGCGCTGGCAAAGTCCTGGTGGCCACGACCGGCAGAGTCCTCGTCAATGTCGACGCGTCGCGCGATCAAATCCAGATCGGCGACTTGTTGGTCACCAGTGACATTCCCGGCCTGGCTATGAAGTCTCAGCCCATCAACGTCGGCGGTGTACAGATTCATCGGCCAGGCACACTAGTCGGCAAAGCCCTCGAACCACTCGCAAAAGGCCAGGGCATAATTCTGGTGCTGCTGAGTCTGCAGTGAATCGTTTATGAGCTACGCAGTATCGATGTATACCTCTCAATATTAGGAGCATCCTCATGAACAGCATTCACGATCGAGTTTCTTTTCCGACTCCTAAAGGCCAGGCGCTAATACATCCTCGAGCCAGACGGAAAGTGCATCAAGTCTGCCGTTGCAGTGGGGCGACGATAACGTACCATCTGCAAAAGTCAGCTTGTATAGCGCTGATGCTCCTAACGTTGTCACGCAAATTTGCTTTCCGGCTCCCCAAGAAGGTCTCTAACCACGGGCCTTCGAGATTTACTCCCGACCGGTACACCTCATATGTATTACTTGCCTCGCTATTAACCTGCTCAGTTCCTGCACCGGTTACGGCCACGGGGTTGCGAGACACAATCACGTGCTCGAGTGCTCTGGCGATTCGAGCCGAAGGTGCGCTTGTGAGTTGGTTCGGATTCCTTTCGTCTTTGAGTCGAGGTCAGGGTCGTGGAATGCCGCAACAGCCAGTAAGCGAGCCCGGAGTTAAACCATTGCCCCCACTTTCAAAGGTAGACAAGGAAGCGCGCGTCGGCTCCATTCAGGTAAATCCAGCAGGCGACGTAGTGCTCCAGTCGCGGCAGCCGATGTTGTTCTCAGCGATTCCGATTGATAGCCAGGGTGTAACGATACATGGACTTGGTGCTGAATGGGAGTCGAGTAACACGCAGATAGTCTTTGTCCAAAAGAATGGGGAGGCCATTGCAGGAAAGCCAGGCACCGCTATTTTGACCGCGACGGCCGGTAGAGCAAGAGCGAGCGTCCGCGTTACCGTTATCGAAGGGTCGAAAGAAAAGTTTGGCGGCAAAAAGAAAGAAAATTCCCGTAGACCACTGCGGAAGTCCGCGAGCAATTCGTCTGGAACTGTTGGACCAAGCGTAGCCCGAAAGTCTGATCCGAGAGCGAGACGCGCCCATTCTTCAAGTCGTCCACCTGGCGAAACACTCAGCACCCGCCGGGCAGCCACCCCTCCAATGTTTTTGCGCGATCCGATGGAGGATCCGTTGCCTGATGATGAAACAGGTTCTCTCTTCTCACCAGCCAACGGCGTCGGCTCGCCCCCGGGAAAAAAGACTCCCGGAGCATTGACGACGGCAGCAGCAACCGATGGCACCGAAGCACCCAGCAGTGAAAACTTCACTTTTGCTGTTCCAGTGGTGAACCTGCCCGGCCGGGGAATGGATGTCGCGCTCAATCTCTCTTACAACAGCCGGGCGTACAATAAATCCGTAGACCCCTTCGATGGCTCTACCTGGATGTCCTACGACGTTGATTCCGGCTGGCCTGCCGCGGGCTTTCGTCTTGGTTATGGACAGATCGAAGACCAGGGATCTTTTGGATTCACTCTTACTGATGCTGATGGCACTCGCCACGCGCTCAAGTTCACCAGCGCTAATAATTATGATACTGACGACGGAACGTTTATTCATTTTACCGGCGGGAGCGGCTGGGGTTCGCTTTTTTATGCCGACGGGACACGAGTTGATTATGGAGCGGCCGGCGGGGGCTTTCGCAGTTATCCGACGAAGATCGTGGATCGGAACGGTAACTTCCTGTTTATCAGCTATGTCAACGGCGTTGGACCAAAAATCAGCTCGATTCAAGATACGCTTGGCCGCTACGTGCGTTTCTATTACGCCGCAAACGGAGACCTCGTAACTATCACCGCACCCGGACTCACAGGCCAACCAGACCGGCAGTTGATCCGCTTTTACTATGAGGACATCAGTCTCAATCCATCAGGCTTGTTTCAATCAACTATCAACGTCAGCGCGCCGGGCGCGACACGCGTGATCAAGTATCTTTATTTCCCCAACGCTACCGAAAGCAGCAACGCCCACCTCGGTTACCGTTATGATTATTCAGCGTACGGCATGATGTACCAGATTGCTCAACTTCGTGGTATGACCGTCAACTCGACTGCGCAGGATCAAACAGGTTCAGTCTCCAACGAAGGCATCCAGGCAACGCTGACCACTTACAACTATCCGACAACGCCGAGCAATCTCGCCGACGTTCCGTCATTTACGCGACGAACGGACGACTGGGCCGGACGCACCACCGGAATGCCTGGTACCGGAGAAGCGCCCTTCTATACCTTTGCCGTCGATCAGCCTAATGGCATCTCCACTGTTACGGCCCCCGATAACACAGTTACCGAGACACATACTATAGTCGCGCCTGGGCAGTGGAACGACGGACTGGTAAGCGAGACATTTGTTAAGCAAGGCGCCAACGGTTCTATTCTCGCCCGCACGGAAACGAGTTGGGAGCAGGACGTTAACGGCCACAATCCGCGGCCCCAGCAACTCAAAATGACGAATGACGCGGGCCAAACGACTACGACGGTTATCACTTACTCGAGCTACAACAACGTCATCGTAACGAGTATTCGAGGCTTTGACGATGCCGAAGTGCGACGAGTAGAAACTGACTATCAAACGAATACCGCGTGGACTAACCGGCACTTGCTGCGTTTGCCGACCAGCGTCCGTTTGTATGCAGGCGGCGCATCCACGCCGGCTTCACGTGTTGACTATGTGTATGACACAGCCGGGTCCAATCTCACACCGCGCAACGATATCATCATGCACGAGGCAACCTTCGATCCGTTCGCGCCAACGGAAGAGAACTGCGGCTGGGAATGTACCAGTCTTGACGAATGGGGATTTTGCAACTGGGAGTGGGTTTGCAATCCCTACAATCCATACGATCCAGCCACGGACAAGCGTGGCAACGTTACCAGTGTAACTAACTATACAGACGCCGCGAATGGCACAGGCGCGATTACCAACACGACGACTTATGATATCGCCGGCAACGTAGTCACGGCCCAAGTGGATTGCTGCCAGCAGAAGTCGTTTACGTATTCACCCAGCTACTTCTATGCCTACCCAACTTCGGTGACCAGCGGCGCAGGGCCGACGTTGACCAACAGCGCCAACTACGACTTCAACACAGGACTCGTCTCGAGTGCGACTGACGCGAACGGGCAAGTTACTAACTTTTTTTATCACGGCGATTCGCTTCGGCCAGAGCACGTCGATTTTCCACACGGCGGAGCCGTCTCTTACCATTATGACGATCATCTTCTGACTGACGCTGCGGGGCGGCAACACTTCTACGCCTCCACTTCAACGAAGCTCGATGCCACGCGGAGCATCGAGAGTTACCAATTCTTTGACGGGCGCGGCGCGGTTACACAGACCTTCGACAACTTCACGCAGGCCAATGGATGGTCTACGCAAGACGTCGAGTACGATGCGATTGGCCGCCCCTATCGGACTGGCCATCCTTACTACTCGGCCGGCTATGGAGCGGCGGAGATAAATCCCACGGGTCTTTGGACCACGCAGACATTCGACAACCTCGGACGAATCACGCGAGTCGACATGCCGAGCGGCGATGGTCAGAACCCAACGACCACCTTCGCAACCAGTAACTACGCTGGAGTTTTCACCACCGTAACCGATCAAGCCGGCAAGCAGCGGCGACAAAAGATCGACGCGCTGGGCCGCATAATTCGTTTGGATGAACCCGACACGAATGGCAATTTGGGCGCAAACGATGAGCCGAATCAGTACACGACTTATGAATACGACGCGCTCGACAACCTGATTCATATCGCACAGGGCGCACAGCATCGCTACTTCAAATTTGATTCGGTTAGCCGTTTGACCTACGAGCGGCAGGTTGAGCAAGACGCACCCTACACTACCCCGGACTCAGTAGCTGGCAACAGTCAATGGTCGCGTAGGATTGTCTACAACTCGCAAGGGCAGATTCAAGATGCCTACGATGCACGGCAAATACGAACCCAATTTATTTACGACGGACTGAATCGCATTGCGCAGATCAATTACTTCCTGGCAAATGGATCGCCTGACCCGTCGACACCTTCAGCATTCTACCGTTACGACTCGCAGGCTTTGCCCGCGGGCGCGCCCTCCTTCGATCGCGGATATGCGACGGGCCGCATGGTCGCCATGACTTATGGCAGTAGCACCTCGACGACGGGCAATTACTTCGGCTATGACCAGGCAGGCCGCGTCGTCACCCAGCGACAGGTGACTGGCTCGAATACCTACGCGCTGAGTTACGCCTACAACCTTGGTGGATTGCTGACCAACGAGACCTATCCTTCAGGGCGCGCGCTGAGCTACGCCTACGACGAAGGCGGCAGGCTGTCGCAAGTGAGCGAAGGCAGCTCGATCTACGCCAACGGCTTCTCATATGAGCCGCACGGCGGTTTGAGTACTGAAACGTTCGGTAACGGCGCGGCGCACTCAGTCACCTATAACCGCGCGTTGCAGGCGAGTCAAATCAAACTGAAGCAAAGCGCCAATGGCGCCGAACTCCAACGCTTCAACTATTCCTACGGGATAGTCAATCAGGCTGACGGCTCCGTCGACACGACCAGGAATAATGGTCAGATTGGGCGCATCGAGAGTTATATTAACGGCGCGAAGCAATGGGACCAGCGCTTTTCGTATGACTCAATCGGACGTCTGTCCACCGCCGCTGAGTATCAGCAAGGAAACAACAATCAGCTCACCTGGCAAACCCAGTACACGTTTGACCGCTACGGCAATCGTTTTCAATCAGGTAGTGGAAACTCAGGAGTCAGCTACACGCCGGTGGTGACGAACGACATCGAGGCCGGGCGCAATCGCTTTATCTCCTCGGGTCTGACTCCGATTACTTACGACGCGGCCGGTAACATCACGCAGGATTTGAAGTTTCGCGGCGCGAACTACAGCTACGACGCCAACAGCCGCCAAACTTTCGCCGAACGTGACGATCACACCAACCAGCAAACTGCGGTCTACGACTGCGTTGGGCAGCGCGTGCAAACCATAGCCAACGGTACTACGCGCCAGATGGTCTATGACATCTTTGGTCAGGATGTCGCCGATTACACCAACGGTACGCTGGAACGCGAAAACATCTATCGCAGCGGAGAGCTCTTGCTGGTTGCTGAATTCGGAAGCAGCTTCACTTCAATGCCTTCGGGAGTGACTGCGGTTCCATCCAGCACTAGTGTCACGGTGAGTTGGTCGGCGGCTTCGGGCGCCACCAACTATCGCGTTGAGCGCAAGGGGGCTGGTGGTTCATATGGTCTGGCTGGAATTACTGCGGGAACCAATTTCACCGATAACGGAGTTAGCAGCGACGGCGCGTATCTCTATCGGGTCTGTACCGCTAATGGAGCAGGCAGCTGCACTTCCGGTTATAGCAACGTGGCGCTGGCCACAACCGTCGCATTCACCGACCCGACCATAGTTACCACCGTGGAAGATCCGACAGGTGTGACCGTCACGCCCGTTAGAGCAGTGCACATTACTGAGCTGAGATCGGCGGTCAATGCTGTCAGGAGTTTGGCAGGCATGGCTGCGGCAACCTGGACCAACCCAACTGTCGCGCCCGGCAGCACTATCAACAAAGATGATATGCAGAATTTGAGGGACAGACTGAACGAGGCGCTAACCACTCTCGGCATCCAAACCTCTACGTACACTGATTCGACGCTAGCGGGCGCGCCCAACGGTACCCCGATCAGAGGAGCACATATCAGGGAACTGCGGGAGCGCGCTACCATTGGGACCGGCAGCTCTTGCTCCAAAACTATCAGTCAGTTTGTTGCTGACTTCTATCAAGGCGCGCTGGGCCGCCAGCCCAGTGGCGGTGAATTGTCGCAATGGACTGCTACATTGGCGCAGGCGCAGGCCCAAAGCGCTGGTCAATTGTTGGGCGCGGCGCAAAGCTTGGGCGCCACGCTCTTTACTTCCGCTGAATACGTTTCTCTCAACACCAACAATGCCACCTACATCACGGACTTGTACGAAGGTTATTTGCAGCGAGCGCCGGATCAGGGCGGCCATAACTTCTGGCTCAACATTCTGAATGGCGGAGCCAGCCGGGCGAACCTGCGGCAGGCATTTGCGGAGAGCATCGAGTTTCACGACCATGTTAGTGCACTGTGTGTGACTGCCGGCGCCAGTGGCACCATCAGGTATGTACTGTCAGACTTGCAAAGCTCTGCGCGCGTAGTGATGAATAACAATGGTGCTGTGATCGCACGACATGATTATCTTCCTTTTGGCGAAGAGATTTGGGCCGGTACCGGCCTCCGCAGTGCGGCACAGGGTTTCGGCGCGATTGACCCCAACCGGCAGAGGTATGGAATGCTTGATCGTGATGACGTAACGGGTTTGGATCACACTTGGTGGCGGAAGTACGACAGCTTCTCGGGGCGATGGACGTCTCCAGATCCTTATGGGGGAGGTGGAACTACTAATAATCCGCAAGGTTTCAATCGCTACTCATACGTCGAGAACGATCCGGTGAACTTCATCGATCCCACGGGATTAATGACGTGCTTCGGTTATCATGTTTTTGTCTTCCACTTTTTGGATGGCGAACTCACCGGCGTCGACTACTTGGGATTCATTCCGGTCTTCTGCTGGGAAGACCTGCCAGAAAATCCGCAAAAACCTCAAGGCCCGGGTGGTGGGTCGCCGCAGCCCGTGCAACGGAATCCAAGAGACGTCAAGCGCGACTTCTACCAAAAGTACGGCCAGAAATTGAACGATTGCATCAAGCAGGTCTTTGGCCTGGATGCTAACAAGATACCTAAACAAACCCTGGCCAACGCCCCTATTCTCGATGCGACCCGCAATCGTGCACAATTGGGTGCGATGTCAGGAGTTGCAGGAGCTGACGGGAATAACAATCCGACGCGCGGACGTCATGGTACTGCCTATGTACCGACCGAGGTATTTACTTCCAACACTCCAAACAGTTTGAATGCTATTTATGGAACCTTTGTCCATGAGACCGGAAACATTTTGGATGCGCGCCTCAATCCCCATTCGTCGGCGGCAAACTATGAAGCGAACTATGGCAATCCCACCGATGTGGTTGACACCGATACCGGTGCTGCCCTTGAGAGGTGCGTCTTTGGTTCCCTTCAGTATCCATGAGGTGTATATACATGTCGAGAACACTGCTTAGTGCAGTTGCCTTCTCAATTCTGACGATAGCCTGTACGTTTCTAGGGCAGAGTAGTCAATTGACGCCGACAAAAGAGCGCGATCTTAATCGTTACGAGAAGATCGGCCCGTACGTGATAGAACTCGGGCTTGACACTCAGGCGCGGGCTAAAATAGAAGCACGTATTAGAGAGTTCCTCTGGACTCATTGGTATGAGAGTCGGCTAGGTCATGCGGAAGTTACTGTTTATAGCAAAGAAGGTGAGCCGAGCACTGTCTCTTACTTTGTGGAACCTAATGAAAGGGGTCTTTGGCGGATGGCAGTTAGGGTAACGAGAACCCGTGCTCGTCGAGGAGAATCCCGGAAGCAGCGTAATGAGTCGGTTGAATATGAGGCTTTTTCTGTCGAGCGCATTGAAGCACCTAAAGACGGGCTGAAACCAAGAGTAGTAATACCTCGAGACGAGATGCGCGCTCCTCAATCGTATCGGCTCGTTTTGAAGGACACCGAAGGAAAATCCCTGACTGAAATATGACTTAACATTTCAGTGAGACCAAATGTATAGGCGACCAGATTGGTTGGTGCATTGCTCGATGCTGAAGTTTCGACCCAACCAACTGATAGCAGTCTCTGTTCGCATCTGGCTCACGTCCAGTACGTTCGGTCCAACGAGCGATAACCTACAGCTTCAGAAACGTGATTCGAATTAATCGCTTCCGCGCCCTCCACGTCAGCGATGGTGCGGCTGACTTTCAAGATACGATCGTAAGCACGGGCTTACAGACCCAGTCGCTTCATCGCGTTTTCAAGCATCTTCTCGCTGTTTGAATCGATGTGGCAATGGGCACGAAGCTCGATTCCGCTGAGGATAGTCGCATGAGCAACTCAATAGGGCGGTGATGTTGGGGCGGGGAGTTTGCGTTGGGTTTAATAACTATTTAGCGAAGTGGGGCCTGTCTGGGTTTGAGTGACTTGGGTTGCCGAATCTGCAATCTAACAGTGTGTCTATTACGTTGTGACCACATTTCCACTGATCGACAAGAGTTATCAGGTTGATTGGTGCTCGTTGGTCTCATAGGCGATGTAGAGAAGAGGACCATGACGACAAACCTTTCCGAGGCTTGACCGGTTGCGAGCACACCCCATGGGCGGTGCGCATAAGGAATTCCTTTGAACGTCTCGACGTCTCGGGATTTGCTCCCCGCCAATGTTCCAGCGTCGATCTTTGCTGTGGGGCCTCGACTGCATGCGTTAGACCACAATTAGGTCGCGCGTTTCTGATCCGCTCCATTGCTTTTACCGCTTCGGCCGATGCGCCCCCAAGTCAAGCATCGTGTGCTCAGTTACTGAATTGGGTACCTGCACTCCGCATCGTTTCAATCACCAAGCCTCCACCGTTAACATCGTCCAGCATTCAACGTCGGAAAGCGTAGAATTGTGTCAGTCATAGCTTCGCAGTTATGTGGCGTCCGACCGGGCGAAGACAAGATTCAATCAAGGCTACAGAACTGGACGCCACATAAAACCGGACGCCACATTTGGGACCTTATGTTGTCAACCACATAAATGCCCCACAAGCCAAGGCGTGTCATATAGGCCATATTGCGAACGTCGGTCGCTCCGGTAGCAGATGAATAGACCACGCGATAATCAGGATTTCGCTGCGGGTCTTGCAGATCAATGACTGCCTGTCCTGTAAGTGTAGGTTCACCATAACCACCGGCGAGTGCATTCTTTGCTTTGTGCGCCTCGTCAAAAATGACTACGCCATCTGAGCCAAGCCAGCGTTGAATCTGGTCTATTCGTTTTTCTCCGGTTTTGGCTGCGGCAATAAGAGAAGAATAAGAGCTAAAGATTACTCCGCGCGGTAGGGTTATTTCTCCGGCAGGCAAGTAGTCATTAATCCGGGATAACGGAATATTCGCCAAACCTAAATCCGTCAGATCGCGCCGCGCTGATTCGAGCAAATCATTGTTGACAGAGAGCCAGATCGCACGTTGGCGATTTTGATTCCAGTTGTCTGCAATGATGCCGGCGAGTACTCGTCCCTTCCCTACTCCGGTACCGTCGCCAACAAAGAATCCCGCGCGTGATCCATCGGGTAGTCTTTGCTCGTGTCTTTGGCCGGCATAGATAACTCGCTCAAGCTGAATGTCAGACAGCAAGCCATCGCTGATGATCTCAGCCGCGAGGTGTGGTCTATATGTAATGTCGGGCGGCGTGACTGCCGCCATTGATGCTGATTCAACGATTACGGCCGGATGCGGCTTTCCGCCTTTAAGCTTTGCAGGGACATAAGGCACAAACAGGTTGCCGTTTGGTTCTTCGGGATCGTCGTCCGGCTCGGTTCCTTCAACTAGGTATTTGAGCGCTTCCCAGGCTTCCTCGAGCGTTGCTGCGGTTCCCCAACTGATGTGCTTTAACTGTTCCTGCCAACTCGCTCCGGGTGTTGGGCCGGTCTTGTCAATGACGAGGATCTGAACATCAGGCGCGGCTCCGTATTTGGCATATTCTTTACCGTGTAGCGTGAGGTTTGCGCGGATGTTGCACAGACAAGCTATTCGTTGCCACCATTCACTAAAACTCGAATGGTGAAAGCTCATTGCTTCGCTGACGATTCCCACTAATCGCCCGCCATCTTTCAATCGGCGCAAGGCGCTGGCTACGTGTCGCGCTCCGTAGATTGAATTCGTTTTCGTGACTCTGCCGCCAGTAGAACTAAACGGCGGATTCATGAGGACGGCGGTTGGTCGAATTGCGCTCGGCAAGAGGTCGTCGATGATTTCCGCATCGAGCGGTAAAGCATCGAAATTAAGGACACCGCGAAGCAATGAATTTCGCCGTGAGCTCGTCTCGTTGCAGATAACTCTTGCTCCGACTGCGCGAGGCCAAATCGCAAGGCTGCCCGTTCCGGCGGATGGTTCTACGACAATATCGCTCGGCTTTGGATCAAGTAGTCGTGCAGCAACATAAGCTAGTGTCGGCGGCGTTGAGAATTGCTGTAACTCGGTCTGCTCTAACGTGCGATCACTCTGGCGCGGTAGTCGCCTCAATAAAGGACGCAACACAGATGCAAGCGCGTCGCACGCGTCCATCCGCATAAGCTTTCGCGCGTGCTTCTCTGACAGGTAGCTGTTAACGGCGATTTCGAGCGCATCGTACGCATCGCGGGCCGTGTATTTGCCCTGTGCTCTCGTGCCACCAAATATTCGATCGGCAGTCTCGGTTAGTTTGGGATTGTCGAACGACTCTCCGTTCTGTATTCGTTCTTCGAGTTCGTTTACTAATTCATGAATGCTGCAATAGAGCGCATTTGTCCTGGCGGTGCATATAGGTATAGCCTGATCTGGCATCTGACTTTCTCCTTGAAGTGGTCAAAGTCACGGTGCAGCGGCGCGGGTGTTAACGGCACTCGCGCCGCGCTCGTCTGTTTTGTCTGTTAATACTCAGATGGAAGTAAGATCGTCGTGGCGCTTCGATCTGCTTCGGTGATGATCCAAAGCTTCTGGCCCTTTCCGGTCTGGTAGGCGCTTAAGAGTCTCAGACCTTCTTTCAGTGAAAACTCGTTCTCCTTCACGTCCTCGTCTGAGAGATCTCCCCAATCGCCTGACATATGACGGCGCAAAAACTCGGTCGCAGTTTGT
The DNA here is from genome assembly GCA_044867025.1 of Pyrinomonadaceae bacterium. Classification (GTDB taxonomy): domain Bacteria; phylum Acidobacteriota; class Blastocatellia; order Pyrinomonadales; family Pyrinomonadaceae; genus PSRF01. The sequence goes on from JBIOUJ010000214.1 coordinate 15,990, forward strand.
CCGGCGATCTGGAGCGCTTCTTCTGCTCCTGGCGTAATGAACGTCTGGCCCAATGCAAAGCGGGTAATGGTGGAATGTTTGTTTGTGGTATGGTTTGGTTGCATCGATTTTTCTCCTGACGGTTGAAAGGTTGGTGCTTGGGCTAGGCGAGCGTGACAGCGCTTTCCTAGCCCGTTTCGCGGTCAGCGTTCCATTTCGTTTTCGCTTGTTTGTCGTCTGCCGGCTCGGAGGATTTGATCGGCGGCGCGAAAGATCTTCTGTGCGCTCTTTTCGGGAATCACATCGGTGTTGCCAATCGAGGGACGAAGCCAATTTTGGATATAGCCTCTACAATAGTCGGCGCCTTCGAGGTTGAGGGCTTCGCAGCACAGCAAAGCGACTGATTCCGCTTCGACTTCGCGCAGGGTCTTCGGAGTTCGTGCTGTATCTGTGAAATCTGCTTCTGTGGTGTGGCCTAGAACTACGTGGGCCATTTCATGAAAAAGGGTCTTGTGAGGGAGTTGGGCCACAGGGTTGATCGCAATCTGCTGTTTCTTTGCGTATCCCTGACAATTTCCGTCCGTGTGAGTGAACGTGATCTGTTCAATGTTCAGAGCTAAAAGTGCTCGCTCTGCGTCCCATTCCGTTAAGCGAGGCGGTGTGAATTCTTCGCCTACTGTTTGATCTACAACGAACCAGCGCGCCTTGTGCATGAAACTGGTAAACGTTCGTTCCCCGTTCTCGCCTTGGCTCTCCTGTGCTTCTTCGTCGCGCACCTTGCGAGTGATCGGCATGCAAAGGACCAAGGCACGCTCTCCGCGCTTGACGGTTCGTCCTAACGCTTGCCATCCCGGAAACGTATTTATTGGGCCGGGTTCAAGTCCGCGCAATTGGCATTGCACGAGAGCGAGAATTTGATTTCCTATGCTGTAGTTATGGAATGCGCTGTAGGCTTGCATGATCATGCCTGGCTTGTTGACTGCCTCGACTAACAAGGCCGACCATTTCGGAATGTCGGGTGATGGCTTGCTGTACCTCTCCATTTGTTTTGCTCCTTCCGCTTTCGTGTTTTGGTCTTTGGCTTAAAAACAGCGTTTCCCCCTCGTAAGGACGTTGGGACACGAGTGGGTGCCCGACGCACACCCGAAGGGGCGAAACGGAGTGCAGCAGTCGAAGCGAAGCGGAGACTTGTGCAGGCGGGCTCTCGTGGCACAATCGGCCTGGAGAGGGGGAAACGAATTAATTGTCTCGGCTGAATGGAGCGAAGCGGAATGGAAGACGAGTCCGATTGAACAACGGTGCGCGTGAGCACGCGTAACCACGCTTGGGACGCTAATAGCGATTACATAGGATTCGCAGTAGTCTTGCGGAAATCAAATTGTTAGTTCGAGTTTGTCGTCACTGATTTGTTTGATGTGGATTCCCTGAGCCCAGCAGGCTTTGGCTCAAAGTCTTTTCACATTCTCACGCATTCGTTGATTACGATCTACCAGTGCAATTCTTGAGCTTGTTCTGTGCTGACCGCTTGGTTTTACTTTGGTCGGTTTGTTGTTTGGGTGAAGTGGCTTTGCTTCAAAAGTCCTTGTTGCCGCAAAACTAGGGTTTCTGCCCCAAAAGTCTAAACCCAGTCCACAACTATCATCTGAATCTGATTTTTTGACCAGAAAAGGCATAAGTCAGTCTGCTACCAATAGAAAGTTCAGTCGAATAAGTTAGCTTCCCTAACCATGTTAGAGGAGCCACAGATTTTTGACTGTATTCTCCGTCCGTGTTACAAAACATTCTCCATTTTGTGATGACGGCTCTCCTATCAAACGAGAATGCAAGGCGACGGCGTTTTGCCCGCGCGATTGCAATCCTGTTTCTAATCTATACGGGATTTGACTTAGCTTCTCCGGAGCTTTGTAAAGGGGACGCACTGGGAGATAGTGGTGGAAACCCAGTAATCGTCACAACTCGGCGCGACACAAATGAAATTATCGAAGTGAGCAACAACATAGAACAGTCCACTAGTCAGGATCAGAATCAAATTCCTGAGCAGCCTGCCAACGACGAGGACTGCTTTTGCTGTTGCACTCATGTTATTCCTGGCACTATTACTGTTTCATTGGAATCCGCAGACGCTACTGCACCAAGCAGCATTCTGGAACACCTATCAACTCTATCGCCCACATTACCTTCTGAATTTCACCCTCCTCGGTTCGCCTGATCCATTCCTGTGATTGAGATCTGAAGGCGTTTAGGCGCGACCTCGCGTGCCTAAACGACGAGCGTTGATCCCAGTTCTCTCTGTGAGAGAGAGCTGGCGAATTTAGATTCTTCAAGGATAGGCCGCAATGATTTTCCAACTACTGGCAGCGCGTTCTTTCGCGTATGCAATTGCTGTTTGCGTCTTGCTGAGTTCGATCAGTTTTGGTCAAACTTCTTCTGAAACTGCCGCTGTTAAGGATGCAACCGTAACGACCTCTTTAATCACGGTTCGGGTTGATCCAGCTTCCGTAAGCAAAGCGATCGTCAGTCCGACAGTAGCCCTTTACTTCGATCCTGTGCAGGGAAGTTCGTCAATTGATCTAGTGCGACGAGCTTTAGCTTCGAACGGCGAATTGGCAGCGGCGCGTTTGGATGTTGAACGTGCGCGCGCTCGACTGCGGCAGGCTGGATTACGGCCAAATCCTTCCGTTGACTTCGAGCAAACGACTGGAAGGTTTACCGGAGCCGCAGGTGAACGGGAAACAAGCATCGGAGTATCGATTCCACTGGAGCTTGGCGGAAGGCGCGGTCGCCGAATTGATCTCGCCAAAGCGGAGGTAGAGGCAGCCGAAGCCGAAATTGCCAATCGCGAACGGCAGCTAACCAATGAAGTGCGGACAACCTATGCCGAAGCTTTGGCTGCACTGCGCGAATTACAGATCACGGAGAATCTGAATGACATCGACATTCAAACGGTCCGTTTCGTTCAGGTGCGAGTCAACGAAGGCGAGAGTGCACCAATCGAGCTTAACCTCCTTCGCGTCGAAGTTGATCGGTTGCGTTCTCGGCGGGCGCTCGTTGAAGGAAGACTCAAAGCTGAACTGCTCAAACTCAAAGTATTAGCCGGTCTGTCTGCTGACGATTCGCTGCGATTGCGTGAGGCGCTTGATACTCCAGGGCTCCCTTTGCCTCCCGCATCAGTCGAGGCCGCGATCGAAATCGCGCTGCGCACGCGTCCAGATCTAAAACTTGCACGCCTTACTGAGGAAGTCGCACAGGCGGGTCTGCGTCTCGCACGAGCTGAAAGTTTTCCCGATGTAACTCCGTTTACGAAATACACCATCAGTCGTTCGGTTTTTGACGACACGCCAGTAGGTGTTCTGACTGATCGCGACAAACTACTTTCATTTGGTGTCTCGATCGGTATTCCTGTTTTCAATAGGAATCAGGGAAGTAAAGCCGAGGCAGCCCTTGCAATCTCTCAAGCAGAAAAGCGGCGCCAATTCCTCGAACAACTAGTTCGGTCCGAAGTGGCCAGCGCCTACGAGCGTTACGAAGCTGCACGCAACGCAGTACAGGCATACGAGCAAGGAGTCATTGCTCGCTCAAACGAAAACATCAAGGCAATTCGCGCTGCTTATCAGATCGGCGAGTTCCGGATAACTGATCTGCTCGTTGAACAACGACGGCTGGTCGATTCGCAACGAGAGTTTACGGAAGCCTTAACCGAACAGTATCGCGCCTTGGCAGATATTCAAGCAGCTTTGGGCTCGCAACCAAATCAATAAACAGTGAGTTAACCATGTCAGACGCTACAACTACTAACCAAGATCCAATCGATCACGTTACCAAAAACTCTCCCGGCGACGACCGCCATCACGGTCCGAAGTCGCATTGGCGAAATCGACAATTGCTAATTGTGGGTACCGTCGCAATTGCCGCTCTCCTAATTGTTCTCGCTGCTTTCTTGCTGTTGCGGCGAGGCTCCGATCCGCCCGCGACTAAGACTGAAGCGACCGAGGAGTCAGCCACTCCGAATGAAGTGAAACTGTCTGCGGAAGCTCTTAAGGCTGCGGGTATCGAGATGGAAGGCGTCACGCAACGCCCCGCCGTCGCCATCCTAAAAGTAACAGGGACAGTTGAACCAAACCCTCAGCAAACCCAATCGGTAACGACACTCGTTTCTGGCCGTGTGCAGCGGGTGGCGGTGGTCATCGGCGACCGTGTTCGTGTCGGGTCAGTTATTGCTGTTGTATCGAGTCCAGAAGTAGCGGAGATGCACGGCAAGCTGCGCGAGGCTGAAACACGCCTGCAATTGGCGGAGCGGAATCTGGCTCGTCTCCAGCGGGCCGAGAATCGGGTTGGAGTTATTCAGGCGAAAGCGAAGCTTGATGAAGCCGAAGCTACTCTCAAACGGACCAGGCGATTGATCGAGCTCGGCGTAGGTGCAGGCAAAGATCTAATTGCCGCCGAGGCCAACTACAAGACAGCCAAAGCCGAATACGACTTTCAAAGCAATATTTCGTTGAATCGCGAGGTACAGCAGGCTCAGGCGGAAGCTGAAACAGCTCGCGTAGACGCCGGACATATTCGTCAAAGTTTAGTAATGCTCGATGCTCATTTGAACGAAGGCCAACGTGACAAGCCTAACGAAAACATTTCTCTCGTAAGCATTCGCGCGCCAGTCTCAGGAATCGTTACGGAGCGGTTGGTGAATGCAGGGGCGGGAGTCCAAGCAGGGACACCTCTTTTCACCATCGCCAACATCTCGACGCTTTGGGTAATTGCAAACGTGCCCGAGGGACAAGTCGGGAGTCTTCACGTTGGAAGTCCGGCTGAACTGCGATCATCGGCCCTTGGGAATGACGCAATCGCCGGCCGCATCAACTATATCGACCCAAAACTCAACGAAGAAACCCGAACCGCACGTGTTCGTGTGGAGATCAATAATCCTGGTGAACGCCTTAAAGCCGGAATGTTCGTCGAGGTCGGATTCCAAACCGGCACTGCCGCAGCAGCCGGCGAAGAGTTGATGGTTTCTTCCGCGGCGGTACAACGCATCGGCGATCGCAGCATTGTCTTTATTCCGAAGCCGGGAGCTGAAGGAACGTTTGAAGCGCGAGACGTTGAACTCGGCGGTGAAGTAAATGGCTACCACCGCGTCTTGAGCGGGTTAAAGCTCGGCGAGCAAGTAGTTACCAAAGGAAGCTTCACGCTGAAGACGCAACTGATGAAGGGCGGACTGGGAGAAGAATAGATGATCAATGGATTAATTCGCTTCGCAGTCTCGCAGCGCCTGCTCGTGCTCTTGATGGTTCTCATTCTGATTGGGGCCGGATTGTATTCTCTCAAGCATTTGCCAATCGATGCTGTGCCTGACGTAACGAACGTTCAGGTCCAAGTCTTGACTGGAGCCCCATCGCTGGCGCCACTTGAAATCGAACGGCAGATTACGTTTCCAGTTGAAGTTGCGATGTCGGGATTGCCGGGGCTGAAAGAGATTCGTTCAGTTTCCAAGTTTGGTCTCTCAGCAGTGACAGTTGTGTTCGATGATTCGGTCGACACTTACTTTGCGAGACAGTTAGTGCTGGAACGTCTTTCTGAAGCCCGCGAACAGATTCCCGAAGGGATCGGTTCGCCGGAAATGGGACCGATTTCAACTGGTCTGGGAGAGATTTATCAATATGAACTGCGCGGTGCGCCCGGCAGTGGTTATGACGCCACTGCTTTGCGAACGATTCAGGATTGGAGCGTGCGGCGTCAACTTCTCGGCGTACCTGGTGTGGTTGAAGTAAACAGCTTTGGAGGATTGGAAAAACAATATCAAGTCAGGCTCGATCCAGCGAAACTTCAATCGTACGGCTTGTCGCTCCGAGAGGTTCTCGAAGCGGTTGCTCGAAACAACGCCAACGTAGGTGGCGCTTACATTGAGCACGGCGCTGAACAGTATTTGCTTCGTGGAATTGGCCTGGTCGAGAAAGCAGACGACATCGCCAACATCGTTGTCAAAACAGGCAAGGAAGGCATTCCCATTTTTGTGCGCGATCTGGGCGAAGTCGTTACTGGCGCAACCGTGCGGCAGGGAGCTGTAACCGCCGATGGCGAGGGGGAGATTGTCGCCGGCATCGCCATGATGTTGAAGGGTGAGAACTCCCGCACCGTAGTCGATTCGATCAAGGAAAGAGTGGAAAAGGTCCAAAAGACGCTGCCGAAAGGAGTTGATCTCGTTCCTTTTTACGATCGCACGGAACTCGTGGACCGCACGATTCACACCGTTGCCAAGAACCTCATTGAAGGCGCCATTCTCGTAATTATTGTCTTGATCTTACTTCTTGGTAACTGGCGTGGTGCGCTATTGGTCGCGACAGTCATTCCACTATCAATGTTGTTTGCCGCCATCTGCATGGTGATATTCAAGGTGTCAGGCAATCTGATGAGCCTTGGCTCTCTTGATTTCGGACTAATCGTCGACGGCGCAGTGATCGTTGTGGAGAACACGGTTCGACGTCGTGCTGAAGCGCAACACGAAGGCAAACATGAACCTCCAGAACGCACTATTCTCGAGGCGTGTCTGGAAGTGGGAAGACCGGTGGTTTTCGCGGTAGCGATCATCACGATTGTTTATTTACCGATTCTGAGTCTCACCGGAATCGAGGGCAAGATGTTTAAGCCGATGGCGCTGACAGTTGTCTTTGCGCTCATTGGTGCTCTCATTCTCAGCCTCACATACGTTCCCGCCGCGATGACCTTTATTCTTCGCGGACGCGTTGCCGAAAAAGAAAGTTTCTTCATTCGCTATGCAAAACGACTTTACATTCCCGCGCTTGATTTCGTAATGCGGCAGCGCACGCGATCGCTTGCTATCGTAACGGCAGTCGTGTTGGCAAGCTTCGCGTTGTTTCCATTCTTGGGAGCGGAGTTTATTCCACGTCTCGAAGAGGGTTCGCTTGCCATACAAATTCAACAACTACCAAGCGTCTCACTCTCTCATTCTCTCGATACTGTCGGTAAAGCCGAGAAGGTGCTACGCACATTTCCTGAGGTAACCAAGGTTGTATCAAAAACCGGGCGTGCAGAGGTTGCGACCGACCCGATGGGTGTTGACCTCAGTGATGTATACGTTGCGCTCAAACCGCACGAAGAATGGACCACGGCCAGCACTCGCGAGGAATTAGTGGAGAAAATGTCGAAGGCACTTGAAGAAGGAGTGCCTGATGGGATTTTCAGCTTTTCGCAGCCGATCGAACTTCGTGTCTCTGAATTGATCTCGGGAGTTCGCTCTGACGTCGCAATCAAACTATTTGGAGATGATCTTGAAACGCTTAAAAGACAGGGCGATCAGATCGCCAAAGTTGTTGGGGAAATCCGCGGCGCTGAGGATGTGAAAGTTGAGCAGATAGCTGGTTTGCCACAACTGCAAATCAAACCTGATCGGGCCGCCATCGCCCGCTACGGCATTAATGTCGAAGATGTGAACAACCTGGTCGAATCGGTTGTCGCCGGAAAAGAAGCTGGACAAGTGTATGAAGGTGAGCAGCGCTTTAATCTCGTCGTTCGCCTGACTGACACAGCCAGTCGTGACGTTGAGACAATCAAGAATCTTTTGGTTCCTGCTCCCAATGGTGCTCGCGTCCCACTCGCAGAAGTTGCGGACGTTAAGGTTGTGGAAGGCCCGGCTCAGATCTCGCGCGAAGATACTCGTCGACGCATTGGCGTGGAACTCAATGTACGAGGACGCGACATCAAGAGCTTTGTCGAGGAAGCGCAAAGAAAGATCGCTGCGGAAGTTCAGCTTCCGGCCGGTTACTACTTAACTTGGGGCGGCCAATTCGAAAACCTTCAGCGAGCGACTGAACGTCTGATGATTGTCGTCCCGCTGGCTCTGTTCCTCATCTTCGTGCTGTTATTCACCACGTTCAATTCTGTGAAGCAGGCGGTTCTGATCTACACCAGCATTCCCTTGGCAGTTGTTGGCGGCATCCTCGCTCTATTTCTTCGCGGGATGCCCTTTTCTATCTCAGCCGGCGTCGGCTTCATAGCGCTATTCGGCGTTGCCGTATTGGATGGCGTCGTAATGGTGAGCTACATCAATCAGCTCCGCGACCAGGGTCGTTCTTTGGACGAGGCTGTCCGCGAGGGAGCGATCGCGCGCTTGCGGCCCATCCTGATGACAGCCTTGGTAGCGAGTTTCGGATTTGTACCGATGGCTATTGCTACTTCGGCGGGTGCTGAAGTTCAAAGGCCCTTGGCCACCGTAGTGATAGGCGGACTAATGGTATCGACCGTGCTCAAACTTCTCGTTCTACCGATGCTCTATGGTTGGCTGGAAAGAGAACGAATCGAATACTGATTCTCGCTGGCGTTTTTCGGTCGTTGGCGACGATTTGTGGAATGGAGGGATTGCGTCTATGAAGATGATTACAGCGATGGTCCAACCGTTTATGCTAAGCAAGATCACAGGCGCTCTGGAACAAATTGATGGCTTTCCCGGAATGACGGTAACTCAGGCGCGCGGATTCGGACGTGAAAAGAGTATCCACGGTCAAGGTGTGCCACACAGCGTAATGGAAGAGTTCGTTGAGTACGTCAAGAAGAGCAGAATCGAGATTGTGGCGCAGGATGGCATGGTGGACCAAATAGTAGATACGATTGTCAGCGCCGCGCATACGGGCAATACAGGCGATGGGAAAGTGTTCGTTTGGTCCGTGGAACGCGCTGTGCGCATTCAAACTGGCGAACGGGATGATGCTGCCGTGTAGCAAAATTACGCCGCTGTTGCCCAATCATTCGCAAGGAGATTGAGAAGATATGGGTCATGCCCACAATCATTCCGCTGCAGGCAAGAATAAGAAGCGGCTCGCGATCGTACTCGCATTAACTACCGCGTACCTAGTTGCCGAAGTCATCGGTGGATTACTAACTCACAGTTTGGCACTGCTGGCTGATGCTGGACACATGCTTACTGATGTTGCGGGTCTCGTCCTTGCATTGCTCGCAATCCGCTTCGCCGAGCGTCCGGCAACGCCTGAGCGAACCTATGGATACTACAGAATTGAGATCCTTGCGGCGTTAGTGAATGCCGTAGTTCTAATTGGGATTTCGCTCTATATTCTGTACGAAGCGTATGAACGTTTCCGCAATCCTCCTGAAGTTCAAAGTGGAGGAATGTTGGCAGTAGCCCTGGTTGGCCTTGGAGTCAACATTGCGGGCATCTATCTCTTGAAGTCTGCGTCGGAAGAAAGCCTCAACATGAAGGGAGCCTATTTTGAAGTGCTCTCCGACATGCTCACTTCAATAGGCGTCATTGCCGCAGGCATCATCATGCTCACTACGGGATGGTATTACGCTGACCCAATCATCTCCGCAGGAATCGGAGTATTTATTCTGCCGCGAACCTGGATGCTGTTGCGCGACGCAGTAGGAGTATTGCTCGAAGGAACTCCCCACGATGTGAACCTGGCCGCCTTGAGGGAGTCAATTCGAACTGTTGAAGGCGTGGCAGATGTTCATGATCTTCATGTTTGGTCCCTGACTTCCGGAATGAATGCGATGAGTGTTCATGCGGTGCTCGCGGACAATGGACGGCATGACGAAGTTTTGGCTGCGGTCCAGCAGAGAATTACATCGGAATTCAAGATTGCGCACGCGACTGTACAAGTGGAATCGAAGGGGTGCGCCGCCTTTGAAACTCACTTATAAGAATAATTGGAGATCAGCGAAAACATCATGAGGCAGGAAGTAAATGTTAGTGCTGAGACGCAAAGAACCAGCCTAGTCCGGCGCGGACGTTTTCTCGAGTATTTCACGATCGGCTACAACAGTCTCGAAGGCTTGATCGCGATCGTCGCGGGTCTGATTGCCGGCAGCATAGCATTAGTGGGATTTGGTTTTGATAGTTTGATCGAGGTGACCTCTGGCGTGGCCCTGCTATGGCGATTGCATGCCGACGTGGACGAGGATCGACGTGAGCGAGTAGAAGCGATCAGCTTGAGAATAGTTGGTGTTTGTTTCGTCGTATTGGCTCTTTATGTAGCCACCGAGTCGACCGAGTCACTATTACGACATGAAGCCCCGAACGAGAGTTTGGTGGGCATCATACTGGCCGCTGTCTCGCTAGTTGTTATGCCTCTGCTGGTGAAGGCAAAAAGAAAGGTAGCGCGCGGCATCAACAGCGGGGCTTTGATGGCGGATTCTAAACAGACTGAGTTGTGCACATATCTCTCCGCAATTCTACTTGTAGGTTTACTGTTGAACGCGCTGTTCGGCTGGTGGTGGGCCGATCCCATCGCGGCGTTAGTGATGGTTCCGATTATCGTCAAGGAAGGCATAGAAGCTCTGCGCGGCGAAACATGTTGTGACGACGAATGTCATTGAGATACCAAAAATGAATTCAGACCGATTACCCACTTATGGAACTAGCAGCAATTGAGAATCTGCGGATTGTGTAGCTCGTCGGCAAACTCTGCTATAAAGGTTTCCGCTTGCTCTGTATTCTTGAAGATAAACGCCGTATGGAAGTCTCTAGAGAACAGATTGGGAACGCCTGAGATGTAACCTTGAAATGTGACTATTATTACGCCTGACTCGGTTTCCCCACCTGCGGCATCAATCCGCCGTAGACGTTCCAGCATTGCCTGATTGATCGCCTCGGCATAGAGTTCGTCCGCATTGGGAATGTGTCCGACTTCTAACAGGTAAACGTTGGTGCCAAGAATTGCCAGCAAAGCGAGTCCAGGTCCGTCAGTTCCTATGTCTGCATCTTCTGGCACATCCATCAACCAATCGAGCAGTTCATGTTTAGTGGTTGGAATTAGTTCCTCTCCTTCTCAGTAGATGTACATGGACCGCTACTCGTGTCCGGATAGCTAAGCCAGCGGTGCCTGCGGCAGGAAGCGATCACGATCGAACGGCGGGTCTTCGTGTTTCGGTATCTTATCTCCGGGCCAGTCGTGCCCCCACTTCACACGAGCTTTTTCGTCAGCGTAATACTTTAGATACGTCTGAATGTCCTCAGCGCTGCCACTTTCAGGGCTGCCGACTAGATCAATGATGTAAGCGTAATCTGGATTTTCTGGAAACAGCACGACCTCCTCAGTCAAATAATCGGAAAGGAACTCGTACAGTTCGCGGTCTGAGAGATGATTTGTATGGAGTAGGTATGCGCCAACGTACGCCATTCCATAAATGACCTCTTCTAGTTTGATTGAGAGTCTTTTGTCGTCAAGTTGATCAGCCGCGGGGACTTCAATGCCGGAATTTGCGAGCCACGTCAAAAGGCTGGTCGGCTCTGCGCTTTCGTACTCAAGAACGTGCCGCAGGAATTCTTCTTCCACCTCAGCGGGCATTGACTCAAGAGGGCCGGTCACAGTGCCGCCGAGCTTTTCCAACTTAGCGCGCAGTTTTGCGATGCGCACCTCTTGGTTTGGTTCCTCTTCGTTCATGTATGTCACCTTCTAGTTCCTTCGTGCGGTCTGACGCATCGTGACTACTCTTTGTCTTTCCTGATTTCGATTTCGGCTTTGCTTCATATTGATGAATCAGATTGGCTTCAGCTCTAAGCGCCGTTCGAAACTGTTCTAACTGCTTAATCAGTAGATCAATCTTCCTCAAGCTTTCCCTTCGTGCGCGGATTGTGCCGAGAAAGAACTCAAGTTGGATGCGGCGCCGACAGTCAGCCATCGTTAACATGTAATGGCCCCACTTGTATTCGCCGCCTCGGCTTGATTCGGCTTCAGTAAGAATGTAGGAGGTATGGCCCGTCGAAATCGACGCCAGGAAAACTCTCTTGCGATAAAAATTGGACATAACGTTCTCCGTAATGTGCTAACCTGTCGCCCATGAAAAATAGGAGACTCAGCTAACGATGAGATTGGCCCGGACTAGAGGACTCCGGGTTGATCAAATCCCATATCGTTCTATATGCACCTACATACTATATGCACCTCCATATAGAGTCAAGATAAAAATTCGATTTCCATCAGGAGGACTCTGCTGATGGGAAACACTCGGAGAAGGCCCAAGAATTTACCTCGCAAGCTCTTGGCTATTCGTAAGAAGCTGGATGTGAGTCAGACCGAAATGGCAAGGTTGCTCGATCTGGATGTGGCGTATACGGCCGTATCCGGATATGAACTAGGAACACGACAACCCGATCTCCTAGTGCTGCTAAAATACGCTCGCCTCGCAGGAGTCTCAACCGATGTGCTCATCGATGACAAGCTGAAGTTGGATTAAGAACGTGATACCTAGCGGCTAAGACTTAGCGAGTTAAAGACACTGATAATTCGCGGTCTTGTGACTGTTCGCTTCCACGCGCAAGCTCCAAATACTTTTCCCGCTCTGACTCGTCGTTTTGTCGCTCAGCGTAGATTTCTAAATTGATCTTCTCTTTGTCCGTGAATTGAGGGTTTCGATCTTTGGCTTCTGACGCCAACTCTCGTGCCGCCTCGTGATAATGCTCGGCACGCTCAAGATCGCTTACCAGACGGGTCTCGTGCGCACGGGCGGTAGTCTTTACATCGTGGCGATACTGGCGCTGTTCTTGCGATTCAGTGAGTGCGCGTGCGACGTATTCCGTTAAAGTACGAGCCTCAACTTCGCGAAGCGTTCCGGTACGGTGTTCACCCAGATGCAGTGATGTAACTTTCTTGCTTTCTCGAAAATGCTCAAGGCGCTCTCGTCGTACTTCTACTGCGATCTCTGATGTAATTTCTCGTGCGATCGCTCTGCCTTCCCAATTGATCTCTTCGTTCTTCGATGAGGTCCTCTCCCATTCGTGAACATCGCGAAGGAGTTTCACGTCCTGCAATACCTCAGCGCTCGCCTCGAGCGACAGGATTTGATAACGCTCGTATTTGGCTTCCGGCATACTCAAGCCATTCTGCAACCGCCGTTGTCGTTCTGATCTGTAAGCGTTCTCCAGAACTTCAACCAAGTCACCGGCTATCTCGCGGTCAGCAACCAAGGGTGCGCGACGCTCGTCGATCTTTTGAACGATCTCGTCTCGAACAAAGAAGAGATGCTTCACGTCGGCTGCCGCTTCTTCCCGAGCTGCCGGTGAATAATTCAGGCGAGCAAGTGAGCGGAGGTCGAGGCGCGCAGCGCGGCGCGGAATCAATTTCGTGTCTTCTTGCCGGCGGGCAATCTGTTTGTCCAATTCTGCTAACGACCAACGCTCATCGCCAACTTCATAGGTGGTCACATGCACTGAGGTCTCGAAGTTCTGCAATCGCATGTCCTTCGCCATGAAGTCAGCGCGTGTAACATTAAGCTGTGCGGAGAGTGATGCAGTTTCGGTATCGGTGCGGGTCGGTGCCTGGTGCTCGCGTGCGAGTTCAATTCGGAGCTTTTCAAGTTCGGAAACACGATCGGATAGATTCAGCTTGACTGCTTGCTCTTGAAGTTCTGAGACCGTTTCGCGCGAGATAACTGGTGTTAGTTGCTTACCTTCTGGTAGGTGATGACGGTTTTGAATATTCCGCTCGACCTTGCCTAGGTTGCCGCGCAGAGAATTAATATCCTTTTCAAGCGCGGCGATCTTCGTTGCGCGTGCCTGTGCGAGCTGTTTCAGCGTGTCTGAATGTTTATTGAGATCTCGGTCAAGTTCTTCGTTGCGTTTGGTGTGATCTCCATCACTTATGCGGGCTGCGCGGGCTGCGGCACGTCTTCGGACATCGAGATCCGAAATCTTTCGCTCGTCCTCGACCGATTGGTCCAGTACCTCGAACCGGTATGTCGCACCGTGACGAATGGCACGGTCGTGCCAGGCTTCGGCGAAAGCCAGGCGAAATTCGAGCGTCAATCGCTTGCCAAGTGCCAAACGGAAGTCGTTCGTTCGGTCGTCAGGTGTATCTGCATCTGCATTCCAACTAAGAGCGACTTGCCTAAGACTCAGAGAATCCGGGCGCGATCGGTCCGTGCCCTCGGCAACTCGACGTCGAACTGGTTCCTGCTGATATTTGCGCGCCAGCAGTTCCCATTTTTCGGCAGGAGTAAGTGCCAGCTGTTTCTCCTTGGTTTGATGAATTGACTGTTGCTTTTCGAGAGCCTTAACGAATCGTTCGCCAATCGGACCATTAACGATTACGTCTTTGCCATCTCGAGTATCTTTGTACGGCAAGAGGTGTTTTGGTAGGCGCGCGATCCTTCGAGGTCTCTCCGTACCAACTTCAATTACATTCTTGTGGATCACAACATGAGCGTGCGGGTGTTCCGAATGATGATGAATGCCTGCAACCCACACAAGTTGCTCGACATTAAGTTCTGAAGCCATGCCCTCCATGCCTTCACGTACCACTTCACGCAGACGGGCCTGCTTTTGCTTCTCGTCATCACCAAGCTTGTCGAAGTCTTCCTCCGTAACCGTGACAGAGAAATGAATCAGATCTCTTTTCTCGGGAAGTCCTTCGTAAGGATCCAGAATCCAGTCGGCTTTGCGATATGTGAGGTTTTCGCGGTCTTCACTGAAAAGAGGACGAGCTCCTGGGCCTTCACGCGCCAGATCTTTTTCACGTTCCGCTATGTATCGCGTGACGCGGCTGGCGCCAGAGCCTACGCCAGTAGAAAGGATGTGAAAGAAGACGCCCATTACTTTGGGCCTATCTTCTTCGTTGGGGCAGAGGATCTTGCTTGACCATTCCGAGGATTCCGAGCTGCGCATAGGTCGGAGTTCCCGAGATAGCCGCGGCCTCTTTGAGTTGCAAGGGTGGCCCCTTCCATTTCTCTCGGTCGGTAGGTGTCAAGACGAGAAAGTACGAGCTAGCCTCTTCCGCGCGCAGACCAATGGGAATGGCCCACAGAGTGCAACGTGTAGGGCTCACCCAGGTGTATAAGTAATAATAATTGCTCACCACGAGCGAATGTCCGCCGGCGCCGTAGTCAGGCCGCTTTGGATGTTTCCATATCGCGGTCTCAACGTCACTGAAATCTTGAGGAAAAGTGGCTCTGATTTTCTGGTACTGCCGCAGGTCCTTTATGAGCTTCAGTATCGGATCGATGCGTGGTATTTGTGCTTTGGCTCGCCATTCTGCGGCATAAGAAGAGTACGCCCACGTGCCGAGGTACGTCACAACCGCTAATGCCAGTAAGGCATACGAGAAACCAAACCGACGCTTCCCTGTCTTTCCTTCAACGCCACGCATTGTCAGTTTTCTTCCTCAGATTCCGGTTCTATTAGATTCGAAAGATCGATCGGCTGGAGAGTAGGTTTTGATCCTGGTTCCTCACGAGGGTTCACCTTTTCTTTCTTCCGTGTGGTCGGTTCGTTTATCTGTTGCTCTTCCCCGCGTCTTTTTTCCGCATCCGTGATCGCCTTCATCGCTGATACTGCGTCAGCTAATCGTTCCGGCTCGGCAAGCTCACGCTCTGGTGGTATAGCTACATCTCCGACATCGGCCCGCGGCAAAAACCGAAACAGAATAGGATCAGCCGTATCAATTACAGCGATGCCTTGCCGATATTTGACCAATCGACGGAGTTCCGGGGCTTGCCGAAGGTCACGCCGGCTTTCGGAGACGCGCTCGGCATCATTACTTGTACCTGTCGCATCGACTTCAGTTCGAGATAGCACGGTTGTTGGTCCAAGCATGGACGACGCATAAGCACCGGTCTCTGGATCAATGCCCGGAAGAAATATCTGATTCTTCATTCCCGCGAGAACGGCTTTTCCGCCATTCTCTTGAAAACGACTTTTGATTTGCGACACATCCTGAAATCCAAGCAGGTAAGGCGTGTTCCTGAACCTTCCGATCTTGAGTTTGTCTTGGAGTCTTGGTGGCGAAACATTGCCCGCTTCATCAAGAGCCATAAGAACTGGTGTTGCATTCTTTTGAGTCGAACTCTGCATTTCGATAGCCGCCAAGCCGAAAAGAAGCTCCAGGAGAATGCGATACTCGCTCGCCTGCGTTTCGGAAAGTACAACGTAAATGGCACTTCCTTGCTGACGTAGATTTGCAAGGTTAACCTCGCGAATACCACGTGCCACTTCTACCTTCGTTGCACATCGCAGTATTCGCATAGCATTGGGAGATCGAAGTGGAGCCAACTTGTTGTTGATGCCGGTAATGACCCCACCTTGAGTCTTTTCGGCGTCGACTTTAATGAAATTGCCCCATTCGATTCGCGCTTCTAGATCATTCGAACTCTGCATTTCTTCGCCTAGCTTCTTCAGGTCGTTAAGCGACAAATACTCTTTGATCATAGGCAGCGTCGGATTGAGAGCGACAGTGGGAAGGTGCAAGCAGAGCGCTTTCAGTAATGCCGTTTCACCGGAGATCCAGTAATGAGTGCTGTCGTTGACCTTCATGTTCTCGGGTTCATAACCGACGAGAATCGAAGCGATCGAATGCGCGAGTTCACCGTTTCCCAGACAACGCGGCAACGGATTCCATAAGTCGGACCGCGCGGGATTCTCAAGATCAATTCGATAGACATGCCTGTAATAGCGTGCTGTGTGAGCGTAGAGTTCTCCTTTAACGTCCATCACCAATGCTGATCCCCACTGCGAAAAGTCGCGCAGAATATTCATATAAAACGTGGCAGACTTTCCTGAGTCTGAAGGACCAAAGATGCCGGTATGCGTAAGTAGGTGCTTCAAACTAAGAATCAGATCGTATTGTCGCAGGCTGAGTGCGGAGCTAAGTCTTCCTATTCGAACAGCGCCAATGGGCAGCGGTTTACGCGATGAGTGCGCTAATCCTCGCGCTTTCAAATCGGCGATACTGGCCCAGCGGGCTGAACCATGAGTTAGTCGCTGATTAATGCTGTAGTAGGGATATGCCATCGATACTCCTTCGAACACGCCAATTAGTGCGGCGGAAAGTGCGCCAATAAGTACAAACGTCATCCACTTGAATTCGAGATTGAGGATCTGACCTGAGCGGAAAAACAGGTAACCAGCGATCGAGCTGCTTACCAGCAAAGATCCACTGCGCGAAACATCTTTTAGAAATCTGCTGGCGGCGTGAAACGAATCCAGGTCCGGCTCATCCGCCGGTCGAGGAATGAAATAATCAGCGTCGATCTTCTCGATTCGTGAACGAAAGCTCATTCTCCGATTCCTTAATGTTTTTGCTGCTGTGTTGCTGCCTTCGTCCACTGCTCTAATTGAGCGCGATCGGAATCCGCAATCTGAGACTGCTTGAAAAGTTTCGGCTGCCAGCCTGAAGCAATGATGTCAGCGATGGGTGCGAAGGGACGCGGATAGACGATTCCGTCGAGTTGCATCGACTCGAAATAGCGGGTTCCGACTGCGATGTTTTCGCTGTCGGGAATACGAATCAGAATCGCAGGACCATCGATACGCTCATCTGGAACCGAGATCAGCTCAACGGTCAGATTGCGTGGCGAATAACGCAAATGAATGGTGGCGTGTGGCGTTCGTAAGACTCCTGGCTCATCAGTCCGCCACTCGCTTGCGATCAGCTTTCGTTGATCAACGCGGGTTAGGACTTCATCCGCATCTCGAGGCATGTGCCCGTGTAGCGATTCTTCGACCAGGCATGTAGCTGCTGCAATTGCTACAGCGGTGACGTCTCGCAATCGCTCAGCAGTGCGCGGCACCTCACCATTGGGCCAACGATAATTACTCGCGGCGGAGGCTTGACCTTCAGACACCTCACCATCGCCTATCGAGACATGAGCGTCTACTGTCGCCATGCGGCCGGCTTTCTGTCTTTCGATTAACAATGGAACGATAACCAATACACAAAGAGCCGCTGCAATAACCACAATGACAGGCCAAATGTTTCCTCGTTCCCTCATGCTGCCTCCCGCAAACGAACTGTCTCACGAAAGACTTGTTCAATTGTCTGTTCCACGATCGTGTCTGACGTGTTCGCCGCACGTTCAAGTCGTAATAGACCAAGTTCGAGGTTAGCCAGGTCCTCGGCATTGCGCGCAATGAAGCCCAGGTGATCGTCAATTAGTTCAGCACTTAACTGGTCAACGTGTTCACTCGTTAACGTTCGCAGTAGCACAATGGATTCCCGCAGACCTGGTTTATCTCGGACGGTCGGCATCATGAGTCGTATATAGCGGACAACCTTTATTAACTGACTCAGTAAGTTGAAAGGCGCTTCAGGCACACGCGAACGAAGAATCCGAGCTTCTTCTAGGTCAGTCGGCAACCTGACCCGTGTGTAGACGCAACGAGAGCGCAGCGGGGGATGAACTACGTGTTGATTGTTTGAGGTCAGGATAACAATCGGCTTCTGATCATGTTTGCCAACTCCAATGTAGCCGTTGTTTCCTTCGAGGCGCGGAATGGACGCATGCCCGGTTGTAAACAACTGGTAAAAGAACGCCTGGCAGACTTGTGGTAGTTTTTCAAATTCGTCCAGCTTCACGATCGGCGCGATGCCGGTAGCCGCTAAATATTGATAAGCCTTCAACACTTCGCCCAGATTCAAAAACTCCAAAGACCACTGCCGACGTCTTGCCTCTTCAAGAGTGAGAGCGCCACTTTCGACGGCTTGGACCACGAAGTTTTGCTGGCCCTTTTCGTCCCAATCAAAAAGAATATCCTGAAAGCTGAGACCATCCATTCCTTGCAGCTCGAAGTATGGCCGGTTACATGAATGGGCCAAAGCGTCGACCATTTCGGTTTTGCCACCGCCACGCTCGCCTTCCGCCAACAATGGCATGCCCGATTTCAAACATAGGCAGAGATCCTTAAGGGACCTGAGTTGAAAGATGTAACCAGATTCACGAGCCACTAGCTCAGCCAGTGCTTCTCGCCCATGCATCTCCAGCAACTTGCGCGGATCGATCATCTCTCTGTTTGGATCAGGCGGAATCATGGCCAGCTATCTTTCCGGAACGATCGATTTCAAAAGCATTCGTTTCTGGTCTTCATTCATTAACGGCGATGCGGCGCGGATGTCTTCCGGTGTGCCGAAGAGAATCAGCTCCATAACTTCGCGATCGGTTAATGAGTTGGAAGAGGTTACAAGAATGTTTTGTCCAACCGCGTCAACACCCTCAATCTCATTGGGGAGATCTGAGACCATCACATAGGCCGGTTGACCGGCCTCGACTCTCACGAACGTACGTTTGTCTTCGCCATTCGCAAGTTGTCCTGCTTCATCGGTGATCGGATTAAGCACACGAGAGCCAGCACCGTTGACCACTACAGTGCCGCGTCCGGTCAGTGCGCCGGCCATCATGCCGGCCACTTGCAGACCGTTTGAGGCGACCTTGCCCAAAGTTTGTTTCAAGCGCTTACGGTCAACGGAAATGCGTTTACCTTGCATTCCCGAACCACCATCGCTGCCAACAACCTCGCCACTCATCTTCACGAGTCGATTTGTGACTGGATCGATGTAGCCGAAGACATTGATGAAAGCTCGGTCGTGCTCACTCCCGTTAACACGACCAACGAGCAACGTTCCCTTTGTTAAGGACCAATCTTCACCTTGGCAATCTCTTGCGAGTTCCAGCCGCGCGTATGAATTGTTTCGGAGTGTGAAGATGACACCGCGCGTACGGACTGGCAGCATGGTGCCAAATACCGGTAGCACAGCGACCGGAAGCACGGCCTTCGACGTCTTAGTTGAGTCCGTCTTTTTCTCGACCGGAGTTGAGTTCAGTTTCGTAATCTGTGTAGTCGCCGGCTTCAACGGCGCATCTTCAATAAAAAAAGTCTGGGTGGAATTGGCATGACTCTGTAGTGACGCCGTCGACTCATTTGGCATTTGTGTCGTTGAGCCAGTATTCGATTGAGGTGGATTCGAATCTCCTCGGCTTGCATCGGAGGATGCAGCGTACGCGGGCGAGTTGTCCGTGTAACTAAATGTCCGCTGAGCATGTTGCGCTGCTATTGGCGATGGACTTGGAGATGCGTTAGCCGAAGCGGTATTCCGAACTGTCGTTGCATCAGGACCTACCGCCTCACGAGCAATGTTAATAGCCTCGGCGCTCAGTCCACCTTCAGAGTTTTTCGGACTCGGTTCTGCTTTTGCAGTTTGAGAAGCTCGTTGAGAATCGGCCTGGACTCGCACGTCCACACGCTTCACTCGCAGCAGGATGTACAGAGCAAATACACCGGCCACGATAATCAAAATTGTGAAACACCAACCAATCAATTTGCGTTTCCACGGCTTCTTCTTATTGGTTGCGGTCTCTGTCGGCGGTGAAAATTCAGGACTGTTGGAATCAAAAAACGAGTTCCCGTTCCGATCAGGTGGATCATCGACGAGCTCAATAGCCACACGTCCGTTATTACGATTGCTTTCCTTCATGACTTGGCTCCTATTTTCCGCCGTTGTTGAGAATGATCGATACCGGTTGATCAGCCGCATTCGAGTGAGCGATAGAGAGTCGGATTTGCTGGTGTGTGCCTAATACGGGTGGGCTATAGGCAACCGCGTAGTATGTAGTGCCTTGCGCTGGGATGTTCCGCGTAGAGTCGCTCCCTTCCACATGAAAGTATTTAAGCGACTCGATGTTCACCGGCTTACCTTCGTCATTCACTGTTTCAATCACGAGGTCCGGGCTGGCCGCCGCGAATTTCAATGAATTGTTTGTCGTGTTTTTGATCGCGATGATTGCGAGGGAATACGAATACCCTACTACCGGGACAGACACCTGCGATAGCTTGAGACCATTGGAGGCTCGGGTCCATTGCTTGAATTCCTCTGGTCGTTTTATTGCTTGCTGTAAAACGCCACGAATGTAAGTGACAGCTTCGGACTCCTTCCTCGTGTTTGTGTCCTCGGGTGGGGAAACGGGTCTACTAATCTTCGGCTCTTCACCAGATTTGGGTGGCTTGGTAGGTTCGGAAGGCGAAGCCAAAGGAGACGGACTCGGCGGCCGTTTCTTCTCGCTATCTGAAGTACTTTCCACCGAGATAGTAGTTGGCGCGTCGGACTGCGCAGTCATTTCCTCCCTTCTCTCTACATCGAGATTGACTGGCAGTCCGGCCGCGCGCCTGCGCGCGACTACTTCATCGCGGTTATAACTCAAAACACAGCGATGAACGTTTTGCGCGAGGTCTTCTACGGGATAGAACAGAAAAGTTACAACGAGACCACTGCGCATTTGTGCTGTAACAGTGGCAGAGGGAGTGCGCACTTTAGCGTTGCGCGCCGGCGGAACGAATAAGGTACCCGGTCGCACAATGATTGCTCGTTTGTTTCTCTCCAAAGCTTTCTGGTCAACAGTCGCCATTTCAGGATCACCAGGAATGATGTAACGCGGTCCATCATTGGCGGGCACTTCGATCAGTACGCTTCCGTGTTGCGCCATCGCGAGCCGAACAACTGTTTGGTCCTTCACGACATCAACTTTCGCCTCGCCAACGTAGAAATCAGGCGCAGGTTGCGGTGTACTTGATGTGGATGGCACGCTCTTGACGATGCGACGAGGACACGGACGGCAACGCGGTTGTCGAGTCGTCGCGGTCGCCGTCTGCTGTGCATACAGGACCGGGGAAACAGATACGAGCAGTAAAAGCGTACGAAGTATTTTCATCGCGTTTTTCCTTATGGTTGCGTGGAATTAACCGTAGTTTCTCTCTCAGTGGAGCTGAGTTCCTTGTAATCGATCGCGTTGATGCGAAAACCGGAGCGCAGATTTCTGTCGAGACGGAATGTGCCGCCTTCTGGCGCGTCGGGTAGGAGATCAACCGTTAGTAGAACGTGCTTGATGATGTGCTTACTTTCATTCTTAACTACGAGATCAATTTCCTGAGTACCGTAGATTTTGATGGTCAATGCCTTTCCCGGAACGTGTTCCAGATACTCAGGTGTCCAAGTCGCATTCCACTGTTGTTCGCGTTGGGTTTGCAGGATTTTCTGTTCAGTTAGATATTGCGCAAACTTCTTCGCCTGGCCCGGAACCATCAATCTGAGCGCCGCTTCAATGTCCTTCGAGCGCGTTCCTTGGTCGACGCGGTAGAGATATTCAAGGAACGCCTTTACCACGTAATCCATATCCGCGATTTGAAGCTTGTCTTTCTCAAGCCTAACGGCTTCAGTGGCGCCGAACTCGCGATCGTTAATCATCACTGTTCGACCTGATGACATGTCCACAACAATTCGATCCGGCCATTGGATCGATTTGTAAACCACCCCGACAATCGCAATCGTGGTAATCAAAAGGCAGAGAATGATGATGCGGGCTTGACGACGTATGGTCCGAACATCAGCCGGATCGCGGTAACAGATCACAGGTCCCAATGGTTGTTGATCATCAAGATTACTTGTGCTGTCGTCACTCGCCGCCACCGTCGGCAACTGCATTACATCTGCGCTCATAAAAGATTCCTCTCCATGGCTTACTCGTGAATGAATCATTCTTCATTCGCGAGCGTTGTGGGTGCTATTACAAGTCTCATGCCATTTCGAAAATGCGGTGAGTCGAGAAAAGGTGATCACGAAAGTTGTAAAACCCAACAGGGCAAACGTATGTAAATTCCGACAAAGCGCTATTGAATCTCGATGAAGAACCACTTCGTTTTCTCACTCGGACGCGATCCAGGATGAACCTCGGGAAGGATCACATCGATCGTGAAATCGCGAGGTGTGGTTAGACTCACGTTGGTCTTCGATCTACTTAATGGCATTGTAGTTATCAGATCTCTGCCACGAAGTAAGTCGATCGCAAAGCGCACGTAATTCTGTGTCTCGCGGTACGGAGGCATCCCGCCTGTAACCAACCTCGCAGCATTGATTACTTTGCCGTTCGACAATCGAAGGACACGTCCATTTCGGAACGCTTCAACGGTGCCTTCACCTGCGTTATAGGCGGCAAAAGCGAGATCGATCCTTCCCTCAAATCTACGCAATAAATCGCGGAAATATTGTGCTGCGGCATCAATGGCTGCTTTAGGATCATGTGGATTGCTGAGTCGATATCGAGCTGCGGTTTCCGGCATGAATTGCATTGGACCACGCGCACCTTTCGGACTTATCGCAGTCAATCGAAACCGCGATTCGAGATAACACAACACCCTAAGAATTCGAGGATCAATTCCGTATCGGTTTGCTGAGTCAACAAAGTACGGCTCAAGGCTCTGAGCCCTTTGTTTGATTGAGAAATCAGCACGTTGTTGGGCGTTGATGCTGGTACCAACAAGTACCAGTAAGACGAGAACATGGACCAATCGATGAGTCATGAATACATGATCTGCAATCAATGGACCAACTGAGTGGCACAGAAGTTGAAAAGAGCAACGCCGTAAATCAGCTAACCGCATCTCGAACACGCGGGGGCGAGGAAGTCAATCAAAACCATTTTTGGAAGGGAGAAGTTAGATATGAATCATCTGATTCACACAATCAATGCGCCGGCGCTCGGTAATTCTTGTGCAGCGCGGATTGGACGTCGACTTGTAACGATCGGTGTCGGCTTAAAAGCGGCTCACGGACTCGCCGCAGTAATACTCAGCATTGCGCTTGGTCTCGTATCGGTCTCGGCGCAGACACCGTCAGGTCAATTCTTCAATGGTGACAGCGCGCAGCTCGGCAACAGTTTGCGTTCGGTGACCTTCTTCCTCGCAGCGGCGATGATCATTGCTGGAATTATCTTCATCGCTGTCGGAATCATCACCTCAGGTCTGCGCGAATCACTGTCGACATGGAAATTCATTACCGGCGCGGCATGCTTCGCCTTCGGTGGGGTCTGCGCTGCAGTCTACGCCTTCAGCCAGGGCGAAACGGTGCCAGTCGACAATCAATTCTGACATTAAGAGTTCGGGAGCTGAAGATGCGAGCACGACCTGTTAGACCGAATATCTATTTGCCCGTGGTGCGCTTTGGTGTTGCTGACAGCGACTGGTTCTCGGTTCTGCTGATTTCATGCATTTGCTATCTCGCACCTGTGCCTTTCGGGATCACTCTGCTGTATGTCCCGTTGCAAATGTGGACGTGGTTGCTGGCCACTGCGGGGGCAATCGCTTTCTTCAATTACATACGGATCGGACGCAAACCCTATTGGCTTCAGCACCAACTGAAGGCTTTGTTTTCTAACCATCGCCAATACCGGTTTATTCCGAACAGCAGGAAATCCAAGTTCGACCGTCTGTGGATCACGGACCAACGAGAAGACGGGCGGTCCCCGCCAAAGACATCAGTGACAATTAGTTCGTTTCTACTTCAACACAACAACAGCGTGCAGGAGGAGTGCGAAGAAAAATGGAACAGTGTTTGGCCTACGACGAATTAGCCGATGAAGAAGAATTTGATCGCATGACGCAACGCCTGCGCCAACCGCAAGGCAGAAGGCGAGACGCATCGATTGTCGGACTTTATATGGATGCATTGCGACATAAGGATGGTTCTCTGACTGTGGCTTATGAAATCACGATGTCCTACTCCATGTTTGCGGACGATCAACTTGTCGATATTCGTTACGACGATATAGCGCGAATGCTGGCCTTTGATAAGCCCGCAGGCACAATGGTCCAGTTCAGGTATGCCACCACTCCCGATCCAGGTCATGCTATCAATAGCGCAATCGCGTCACGTGCCCGTGCCGGCAATCATGTCTTGGCCGGCCTGCTGCAAGCTTCAAATCTGGACTGGCTTCGAATGTCAGGCAAGCTCCAGCCTTATCGTCGAAGCGTACTGACAATGTGGGTACGGGTTCCTCCGAAACAGCGTGGTAACTCTACCATTGACGCACTCAGGAATTTCAAAGGTGCATTAGTACTTGAGAGGCGGAAGCATGGCGTTCTGCATGCTGCCCGAAACGTTTTTAGTATCTACTCACGCACAGCCGACGATTCCGTTGTAAGAAACGCCTTGGAAGACGAGGCGCACTCCTACCAACGTGCAAATACGATTTGGCGCCAAATCGAAAATTCATCGCCGCTCACTCTTAGGCGCTTCAGTCGACAGGAATTGTGGGAAGCTGTTTTCTTTGGTCATTGTCAGAATGCGATTTCAGCTCCCACCTTGCCTGAACGACCCGGCTGTGATCTGCGCTCTTATTTGTGTGCTGAAACGATCGAAGGCGACTTGAACTACTTAATGCACGGGCAATACCCCGTGGCGATCGTGTCGATGTTTACGCCGCCAAATGAATTTGTGACGGCAGATGCATTACGCGGGTTAATAGGACGCCGAGACTTCAACAGCAGACACACGATCGTCACGAAGTATCTCTTCCCGGAGCAAAGGAAAGAAACCAAGCGCCTCGACCGACGCATAAGGCAAGTCAAACGCACGTTCACAAAGCGCGATAATCCTGAGGGAGCTGCAGCACTTCGAAGTCTGCGGGCTGTGCGCGATGAAGTTGCCGGCGCACGTGAATCGCTTTTGCCAACTCGCTTTTACGTCATTCTATACGGCGAGCGTGCGACAAACCTTGCTGAATTGAAGCACTCGTTAAACAGGTTGGATGAACAGTGCGAACGAGTCATCGCTGCTATTCGACAGATCTCCGGAGCTAACGCCGATCGCGAAGAGCCTGAGGCGCTGCGTGCTTTGTATCCAACTGCAATTACTGGAGAACTCAGTCCAAAACTGACCGGACGTGAGCTTACTGAGATCTCGAATTCAGTAGTCGCTCTGACGCCAACCGAAGATTCCTGGGCGGGAGCTGCCAGACCACATACAGTCGTGTCAACGGTGACCGGTCGCCTCATCGGTATTGATCTCTTCGATCGCAATCGAATTCCGTCACCTCTGATTCAGATTATCGCAGCACCTCGAGGCGGTAAATCAATCCTCATGGCCCAGTTTGCTTGTGACATTCTGGCAAGCCTGCGAGACGCCAGTGTTAACGCAATAGATATCGGTGAAACGTTATTGCCGCTGGTAACTGTGCTTGGAGGTCGCTACATCAGGCCTCGACCCGATGAAGTCCGCGCGATCAACATCTGGTCCTACGCCGATCTAAAGGACGGCCAAATGCCTGACGACACACAAAAGGCTTTGGTCGTCGGCGATTTGAAGATGCTGGCTCGCGTGAAGGATGAGGACAAAACAGCCGAAGACATTATTAGCGCTGTTGTATCCCAAGTTTACGAGAACATCGTCTCGCAAAATGGACCAGGGCGACCGTTGTTTGAACCAATCCTCTCCCATTTTGTGGCGCAACTTCGCACCTATCCTTTTGATTCAGAGATGGTCCGGGAGCGGCGTGAAACACTGGTCCTGGCTCTCAGCAATTACATCGGACATCTATGGTTGGATGCGCCTACGCATCCCGACTATGAACAGAAATCGCCGTTCGATGTTTATGAGTTGGGTTCACTGAAGGACTTCCCTCAGGACATCAAACAATCGCTCGCCTATCGAATCGCCGCGCATGTCGCGCGTTCTATTGGACGTAGACGCGAAGACGGCACGCGCGCTCCGACGGCTAACTTGTTTGACGAAATGTGGGAGATCAAAGAGGAGTATCCATTCATCTTCAAGGTGCTACAGCATGCGGGTCGTAAGGGACCGAAAGAAAACTCAATAACGATACTTGCCACTCACGCCTTTGAAGACATTGAAGACGTAGCCTCGCTCTCAAAGACCGGCAACGTTCTCTTTATCGGAAAACAGTTAGGCGAATACTCGAAGATCGTGGCGCACGCGAAGCTTTCCGCAAATGGTGCTGACGCTATAGGGCACATCAAGACCGCACCAGGCAGGTTCTCGCAATTCGTCATGGTCATAGGGACTGGCCCCGACCAGGTAGTCGAAATAGTGCAGCATGAGCTTGGTCCACTGATGCTGTGGATCCTCACGACAAACGCCGATGAAAGAAATGCCCGAAGCCTGGTTTCCTCGTACCACCCCGAGTGGTCAGAGATACAAGTGAATAGTTGGCTGGCTCAGCGGTACCCGCGCGGCTTAACCGCTGTCGGCTTACGTGAAATCGATGAGACGTTGCTGCAAGCCGCGGCTTAATTCCGATACGGTTTCAGGTCATCAGCTGAAGAAAGGAATTGGAAATGAAAAAGCTCATTAGATGTCTTTTGCTCGGTGTGCTTATCGGTGACTTCCTGTTGCCGTCAACTGTACAAGCACAGTGGACCGTCTTCGATCCTGCCCAATACTCGCTGCAAATCGAGCGACAGATTGAAGAGGCAAATCGTTGGCTGGAACGCGTCAAACAGTACTCAGAACAAATCAATAAACTCGCTCAGCAACTCAGCACGATGAAGGGGATATTAGGCGAGGCCGAGAAGCTCGTGCTGCACAATGCGAATCTAACACGCACGATGGCCCAGATCGGCCAAACAGTGCGCG
>JBIOUJ010000215.1:0-16838 GCA_044867025.1 Pyrinomonadaceae bacterium
GAACGCGGATCACATCCGCGTTCATCTGCGAAAATCTGCGGCTCATCCTTGGCCCGGCCTCCATTCCATGTGCAGGTATCCGCCGACGTCCTCGATCGTCTTGAACCCGAGTCGCTCATAAAACCGGAAAGCATCTTGATTCAGCACAAAAACCATGTGCCGTAGCGGCTTGTTGTCGCGCGTCGCCTCATCCATCAACTGGTGCAACAGATGCGCGCCCACGCCGCGATTCTGAAACTCGGGTATCACTGCGATATCGAGCAGACGGATCTGCGTATCATCAGCGCCGACCCAGATGCGGCCCGCCGGAACACCGTCAACAAGAATCACTTCGTAACGCGCGTCAGGGTAACGCGCATCGTATTCCTGTTTCTGCATTTCATACTGCCAACGGATGAACGCGTCCTTTTGACTGTCGTCCCAGTCGGTCTGAGCGAGTTCATCAGCACGAGTGCCGGCGTAAACGCCGATCAGAAATTCCTGATCGGCGTCAGTCACCGGACGCAAAGAAACTTCAGGGTTATTGGGCATGGTTGAACACGGCTTCGTAATACAGTACTCCCTGGTCGGTTTTTCGCCGCGTCAAGAATAGATCGAATTTACCAAGTCTCGGATGGCTGATGGTATGGATAGAAGTAAACGGGGGTAGTTCACCAGCAGCTTTGAAACTCAGCGAGAAACTATCCGATGTCCGGGCTCGCCTCGTCAAAGTGTTTTCAGCTTCGTATTTCTCGACGCTGACCAAAGTCATTGAAACAAGCTCGCCCCGGGAATTAGGAGCCTGAAAGATATCGCCGACATATGGTTCGAAAGTCGATGCGGCGAACATGAAAACCGGATCTTTCTGGGCATCAATTGGAATGCTTGGGTCTTGTTGGCCTAGGCCCATGCGGGCCGCGGCTATCACTAGACCAACTGACAAAGTGGATCTAAACGCATCTCGTAAAAAGCTGCGACGTGAAAGTGGCATTTTAGTTTTTGTCTCCTGGGCTGTGACCGATTGGTGGCCGTACGATGTAGCGGCGGTATATATATTCAGTTTCTCAGCGCTTGCCAAGAAAAATTGCACGTGTCGTCGATTTATCTGTATTCATCCCGAGACTAACGCGCAATTTGGAGACAAAAAGGTTTTGCATGAAATGTGGCGAGAACGATTTTTCGTCTTGTAATTTGGCCCAACCCAGTTTAGAATCCCCCGCGCTTCAATAATTAGTTCTCCAGATCTCCACAAGCAGGAAGCTATCCTCCCGACATTTCTCCAACTAACTTGAGAGATTTCGGGGTTAAATCAAGACGTAACAACCCAGACCACTAACTATTTCACGCCGAGCGCAGTTTTTATTTTCCTTTAGGAGGAGACATGTCAGAACCGTTCCTTAGTGAAATCAAGCTCGTCTCTTTTAATTTTGCTCCCAAGGGATGGGCCCTTTGCAACGGGCAGTTTTTGCCAATCAACCAGAACCAGGCACTGTTTGCGTTACTCGGTACTACCTACGGGGGTAACGGACAGACCACCTTCGCTTTGCCGAACTTACGCGGGCGAGTGCCTATCCACATGGGCAACGGCCACACTCTTGGAGAGGCTGCGGGTTCGACTGCCGTAACGGTCAACATTCAGCAACTTCCAACCCACATGCACGGGGTACAGGCCTCGTCGACCAGTGGCGACGTGGCTTTCTCATCCGGCCACCTGCTCGCCAAAGCCCTAAATGTGTATGGACAGCCGATCAATTTGACAACGATTCTACCTACGACCGTCAGCAATGTTGGCGGGAGCCAACCACACAACAACATGATGCCCTACCTGGTGCTGAACTTCATTATCGCGCTCCAGGGCATCTTCCCATCGCAGAACTAAAGGAGGAAGAAAATGCCAGAACCATATGTCGGTGAAATCAGAATGTTCGCAGGCAACTTCGCTCCGAACGGCTGGATGTTCTGCGAAGGACAGACACTCCCCATTTCGGAGAACGAAGTGCTCTTTCAGTTGATCGGAACGACCTATGGCGGAGACGGCGAGGAGACTTTCAATCTGCCGAATCTCGCCAGCCGCGTACCAATCCACATGGGCACCGGTCCGGACGGCACGACCTACCAGCTCGGCGAGATGGCCGGAACAGAACAAGAGACTCTAACGGTCCAGCAAATCCCTGCTCACAGTCATCCCTTCACGGTCTCAACGTCAGGCGGCACCCAGAATGATCCTGCAAGCAACGTTGTTGCCGCGTCACCGTCAGTGACGCTTTTTATCCAGGACGCGGTTGACTCCGCCTTGGCGGCCAACGCAATAACCCCCGCAGGTGGAAGTCAGCCGCACGAGAACACACAGCCGTTCCTTTGCATCAACTTCATCTTATCGCTCTTCGGACGGTTCCCCAGCCAGACCTAAAGGAGGAAAAAATGTCAGACCAATTCGTAGCCGAAATTCGCATCTTTCCCTTCAACTTCCCCCCGACCGGCTGGGCGTTCTGCGACGGGCAGCTAATGCCGATCTCTCAGAACACTGCCCTGTTCTCGCTGTTGGGCACCACTTATGGTGGCGACGGTAAGTCAACGTTCGCACTACCCGACATGCAGGGCAATGCTCCGATGCAGCCCGGACAGGGACAGGGACTCAGCTTACGTGACCTCGGTGAGATGAGCGGAACTGAGAGCATTACCCTCCTGCAATCAGAGATTCCGGTTCATACGCACCAAATGATGGCTCATAACGGCGACCAGGCCGACGCCCAAAATCCGGACGCATCGACTTCGCTCGCCCAATCAGCCAACGGCTTCGCGTGGCAATCGGTCACAAACGCGAATCTGGCCCTGCTTGCGTTTCAGGCGCTGCCTCCCGCTGGTGGCGGCCTGCCGCACAACAACATGCAACCGTACCTGACGCTGAACTTCTGTATTGCATTGCAGGGAATTTTCCCGCAGCGTCCGTAACGATTTGCTGGAAATACAAGGGTAATAGGGATGTAATACCATGGAAATCCGCCGGTGCGATCGGATAGATGGTCCCGGCGGGTTTTTCATCTGTAAGGGATTCAGAGCAATACGGAACTCAGGAAAGCGGGTGGGTCAATGATTAGCCCCAATGTTTGAATTCGACCGTTGACCCACCCGCTACCGCAGGTGGGACTGACAAGATCCAAGAGCAGATCCAAGGGTAGTTTTCGCGCGATCCCAGGGAATATCGAAGAATCATGAAAGCACGCATTACTAACGCGTCCCCGCGCGTGGGGCAGTGTTTCATCATTTTAGTTGCTATTTCGATTGCTTGTTCGGCCTCCAAATCGGCTAGCTCTCCGGCTCCCGTTTCGGCCAACCAGCCGGCCAATCAACTGGTTAGCCCAACGCCGGCCTCGGTAACCACTTCATCTGTTCACGAACGAACTGCCTGCACTCTCAAACTATCTGAACTCCCTGCGATTAACCGTCTGAGGTTCGGGATGACCGAAGCTGAGGTTCTCGCTGTGTTTCCGGGTAGCAAAGACGATGCAGAATTGCGGACGGCGCTATCGAAGCCACGTGGACCACTTGGTAATTCATCATTTCTCTTAACACCGTCTAAATATACAAGCCCGGCTGATTACAAGGACGTCAGCCGCGTCAATTTCTCGATGCTCGATGGACGCGTTTCGAGCTTCACCATCAACTACAACGGCCCAGAGTGGCCCAATATCGACAAGTTTGTTGAAAAGTTCGTCGAAGGCAAGGACCTTCCGGCGGTTGACCAATGGGAACCGTACGCGGGAATGGAAAATCAAATGAAGACCCTGACGTGTACGGATTTCTCGATTCGTGTTTTCAGTGGCGGAGAGGGTGGCAATCAGAACTACGTGCTCGTCCAGGACCTCGAGGCAGACAAAAAACTCAAGGAACGGAGACGGAAAGCACGGGAGTCAGCGAGCCCCTCGCCGGGACTGTGAGTGGTGCCCAGTACACTCGCTAAACCCGACGGGCTGCCTTTTCTGTGTGAAAATTCATTGACCAATTAATTATGTTGTACTACTCTTGCGACGCATTTTTCCCGAAGAAGGTGCGCCTGCCACTCTCACCTTTAGCAAACAGGAGATAAATCCATGCATCAA
Organism: Pyrinomonadaceae bacterium; assembly: GCA_044867025.1. Lineage (GTDB taxonomy): Bacteria > Acidobacteriota > Blastocatellia > Pyrinomonadales > Pyrinomonadaceae > PSRF01. The sequence continues at coordinate 4,080 of JBIOUJ010000215.1, forward strand.
GCGGTCCCCCAGAGTTATCGTAGTATTCTCAGAATATTCAGCGCCTGCCTGCTCACTTGGCTCCTAATTATGGTGCCTCTCGTACCCTTCGCTCCCGTATCACGAGGGGAATCTCGAGCCGCAGACCGTGAGCCGGCAAAGCCGCAAAGCCCAGAAACCAGCACCGCCGCAGCGACAACGAACACTTTCGTCAACGCGCCAGTTCCGCAACCGGCGCCCGCACCCATGTATGCCCCGACCATCACGGCGACGAAAGATGACGGCATAGCGGCGGCGACCCCAGTAGCTCCGGGTGGCACCATCACATACACGGTTAACGTAAACAATACCGGCACGACGAGCCCCGCAGATGATGCTACGGGCGTGGTGTTCACCGACACCGTCGACGCGCACACGACGCTGGTCCCAGGATCACCGGTCGCTGCTACGAGTGACAAGTACACCACCATCGGCAACGTGCAGATCACGATCCCCGATGGCCTGACCGACCTCCTCGGTAACGACTTCGACCCGGATACCGGCAACAACACCGGCATGACGGCCACTGCTGAGACCAAGTCCAGTACGGCCTGTACGGGCGGTTGCACGAACAACGTAACGATCAATGAAAACGGTAGCTTCACATATGATCCGCCGCTTGGCTTTACCGGCACTGATACCTTCACTTATACAGCGAATTCCAGCGGCGTAAGCGTATCGACGACAGTAACGATCACGGTCGCGAACAAGCTCTGGTTCATCAACAACAACGCCGGCGCTTGCACCTCAAATTGCGATGGACGTCTTTCACATCCGTTCACCTCGCTGGCGAATTTCAACACGGCAAACGGCGGTCTCGCGGGACAACCCGGCGACAACGACTGGATCTTTGTTTATGAAAGCGGAACGGCGTACACCGGCCCGGTAAATCTCCGCCTTGGCCAGAAGCTTATCGGACAGGATGCAACGGCCGGTCTAATCCCGTTGACTGGCTTCACGCAACCGAGCGGAACGGACCCCATACCGGTGATGGCTCCCGCTAACGGCACGTTCGTCACGATTACAACAAGCGTGGCTGCTACCAACGGTATCAATTTGAATTCCGGCAACACGCTGCGCGGGTTTACGGTAGGCAATACCACCGGCGCAAAAATATCAGGCAGTGGCTTCGGCACGCTGCTCGTCGGTAACTCGACCTCTCCTGACGTGACGCTGAACGGCACTGGACAGGCGCTCAATCTCAATAACGGCACCCTGAACGTCTCAGGCGGGTTCGTAAGCGTTACGACGACTTCGAGCACTGCTCAGGGCATCAGCCTCGCCGGCGTTGCAGACTCCGGCGTCGGTGCATTTTCGTTTGGTAACACGAGTGTTTCCGGTAGCACAACGCAAGGCATTCTTATCGGAACCACGACTGCGGATCTGAGTTTCGGCGCCACCACGGTCACGGGTGGCAGCGACGCGATCTCTTTACAGAATAACTCCGCGGGTACGCGCACCTTTGCATCGATCACTACGTCCGGTAATACAGGCGTGGGCTTCCTGCACGGCACAGGCGGCGGCCCCGTCACTGTTCCCGGCGCGACGTCCATCACGAATCCGGGTGGCAATGGCATCGACATCGACGGTTCGAATGCCAACATTTCGTTCGCGGCAACTACGGTCAGCAAGAATGCAGCCGGCATCGGCGTCGATCTGACCAATAACGCGACACGGACCATCAGCTTCACGTCTCTCGCGGTTACGACAACGACCGGCTTCGCCCTTAACACGAATAACTCAGGCACTGTTACCACAGGTGGCGGTTCACTTACTCAGTCCGGTGCAGGCGGTGGCGCGGCATCGCTAACCAATACCACTCTTGGATTGAATTTCACGACCGTGTCGTCAGACGGCGGCGTCAATGGTCTCCTCTTCAGTGGTGGTACAGGGTCGTTTGCATCGGGAACGACTAACCTGCAGAACAACACAGGCATCGGTCTTTCGATGTCGAGCACACCCGTCAGTGCTAACTTCGGCAACACCACAGTCAACAGTTCAGCTGGTGATGCTGTCGATCTCTCATCTACAACTGGTACCGTTACGTTCGCTGCTCTCAATTTGACTCCTGATGCCAACTTGCGTGGACTCGATGCCACGAGCAGTACCGGCACAATCGCAGCAACCAGCGGCACGATCACAACAACTGACGGAGTGGCTGTTAACATTTCCGGCCCGGCTGGCCTCACGCCGCTGAATCTTGTGCTCACTTCCGTTTCTGCGGACAATACTGGAACTGCCAATTCATGTGTAAGCATCACTAACGCAAGCGGGACCGCTAACTTGCAGGGTGGCGCGCTCACCGGCGGCACCTCGTCAGCATTTGCCGTTAGTGGTGGCACCGCGAACATTACCTACGCTGGTACAGTTACCCAGAACAGCGCGGCGCGTGTGGTTGATATTCAGGGAACGACTGCAGGTACCGTCAGTTTCACCAATACGGGAACGGCCGTCACAGGCGGAGCCAGCAGTCTCGGTATTCACATTGGCGACACTACGGCGGTGAATGGCACCGTGGGCTTTGCAGAATTAAACCTTGGGACTTCCGGTTCCCGCATGACCAACCAGGCGGTGACTATTACCAATGGCACGGGCACGTATTCGCTTGGCGATGCAAACATCTTCACGACTGGCGCTCAAGGCTTGGTCGCCACTAATGCAGATGGGACACTCAACGTCACAACGGGTATTGTCGACACCACTAACCAGACCGCAATTAATATCGACGGCCCAGGCGGCCTGACGACGTTAGGCATAACGCTGACCCGCGTCACCTCTTCTGGTGGGACTGCGAACGGTATTTCCATACAGGACACGAACGGTAGCTTTACGGTCAATGGTGATGGCACTAACACGTCGGTCGGAGGTAACGCTACCGGAGGCGTAATCTCCGGCAAGAATGGCGCAGACGCCAACAACACCCAAGGCATCGGCGTTTTCATGAACAACACGACAGGAATCACGTTGCGCCGGATGACCATTAACGGTACGAATCAAAACTTCGGTATTCGCGGCACCACCGTCAGCAACATCGTAGTTCAGTACAGTACGATTAACGGCACGCAAGGAACTAGCGCCGCAGCTGACGAAGGAAGCATCATTTTCGACGGCTTAACCGGAACGAACACGTTCACAAATCTCGTAGTTGGGGGCGCGATCGAGGATAACTTCCGTGTCAGGAATACCAGCGGAACCGCTAACGACATCGTAATCACCGGCAGCACGTTCACGAACGCGCCGAACGACAACATCGTCGTTGAGCCGAGCTCCACCGCCATCGTAACTACGCACGTAACGAACAACACTTTCACCGGCGTTGGCGGCGACCACTTCCAGGCCAATACGAGCAACTCCGCCACCCTCAACGTCACTTTCACTGGCAACCTCTTCAGCAATGGTCTCGCCGGCTCGCTAGGCGGGGGCGTTACGATCTCCGGCGGTAATATTGGGAGCACTGAGACCGTAAACTTCAACGTTTCCAACAATGGCACTGTGGCGAGTCCGCTAATCGGCAACGTTCAAGGCGGCACGATCAACATTAATCAGGGTAACGGCGATGGTAACTGGCAGGGTCAGGTTTCGAGTAACATTATCGGTGTCGCGGCTACCGCTGGTTCAGGGTCGCAGCAATCGTCGTGCATCCGTGTGGAGAATCACAGCCCGTCCGGCAACATGGTCGCATCCGTTCTGAATAACACGTGCCGATCGTGGGGCAGCGGCGCGGGCATCAACTTCCAGGTTGGCGACACTAACAACGTCAACGCCTCGATCGACCTTACGGTTACGGGCAATACGATCAGCAATCCAGGAGCAGGCACGCAGCATGGTGTGCAGGGGAACTTCGGTGCGAACAATGCTGGCACCAACGCTGTATGCTTCGACTTTAAGACCAACAACGTGAATCTGGCGGGTGGAGGAGCGCCACCAAACGGCGGTGCGGACCTACGCCTACGGCAGCGGAACGGCTCCACTGTACGGCTACCGGGTTATGGGGGCGGCAACACAGATACGACGGCAGTCAACAACTTCGAGAACGGACAAAACACTCTGGCTGACTCGGTCAAGACAAGTTCAGCAGTGCAGGCGCCCGGCGGTGGCTTCGTTGGCGGAGCGGCGTGCGGGTCACCCGTCCTTCCGTCCGCGCTGACCAGCGAATTCCTCCAACCGAATGTCGAAAAACCACAAGCGATCGCTCGCGCAGTGTCAGATGAGTCTGATCAGCCGTCACAATCAAGTGAACCAAAGGTAACGACAAGATCGGATCAACCGTCGCTGTTAAGTCGTGTAGTAAATGGGTTTTCGTCCTTCGTCACTGAGATTCATTCCTTAGTGGAACCAACAGCGTCCGCAAGCTCTGACAAAACGTCAGTGAATTCCCAGCCACGAGTGGCCGACCCGGTGACTAAATCGAGCAACTTGAGAAACGCTGCTGACGCCCGAAGCGCGGGAAGACCAAAAGAAACAGCACGGAAGACAACGGCTAGTCACCATGCTCGAATTAGTAGTGTTCAGCCTGTGTTGATGGCCGGTGAAACTGTCACCGCAAATATCGGCACGTTGCCCGCCGGCGGCACTGTGACCATCAAGTTCCAGGTCACGGTTAACAATCCGCCGAACCTGACTCTGCTGGGTCCGCCACGCGTCGAAAATCAAGGCAAGGTTTCCGGGACGAACTTCGCGGACGTATTTACAGACGATCCTGAAGTCGCCGGCCTGACGCAGAAGACGACAACACTAATCGATCTATTCAACACAACGACCACGCTTACTTCGAACCTGAATCCGTCCAACTTCGGCGATCAGGTGACATTCACGGCCACAATTAATGAGACTCCAGTGCAGGGCAGTGCGGATCCGACTGGTACGGTGGACTTCATCGACACGAACAACGGCAACGTTGTGATTTGCAACGATGTTGCAGTGGTCGCAGGTCAAGCTCAATGTCAGACTTCCACTCTGAGTGCGGTCACGCACGATGTTCAAGCGAGTTACTCGGGCGACGGGAACTTCGATCCGTCACTGAGCAACGTCGTGAACCAAGTGGTTATTCCGTGTACGGCTAACCCGGTCGTGACGAGCACGGCAGACAGTGGCCCTAACACGCTTCGCCAGGCGCTCGCAGATGTGTGTACCGGCACGACGATCACGTTCAGCCTCGGCGCAGGTCCGCATACGATTACGGTCCTTACGGAGTTAGTGGTGGCCAAGAACGTGACCATCAGGAACAACACCGGTGATCGCCTCACGGTGACCGGCAACAACCTCGTTCGTGTGTTCAATGTAAACTCCGGCAAGACCGCGAACATCATTGGACTCACCATCGCAAACGGCAAGAGCGCTACGGCCGGCGGCGGTATTCTCAACGACGGTACGCTGACGATTGCCAACTCAACTTTGACGGGCAATAACACCGATATTGACGGCGGCGCGATCAGCAACTCCGCAACCGGTAGTTTGACGCTCATCAATACGACGATCAGTGGCAACAACGCTGCCGGTAACGGTGGCGGTGTCGCCAACCTCGGCGGCACGGTGACGAGCATCAACAGCACCATTACCAACAACCGCGCGGATAATGATGCCAATGCTACGGGCACAGGTGGTGGTATCAATAACGCCAGCGGCACTACGACGCTGCACAACACCATCGTCGCAGGCAACTTCAACGAAGATGGCACGACCGACGCTGCTGACGACATCAGCGGTACAGTCAATGCCGCCAGCTCGTTCAACCTGATCGGAACCGGTGGCGCCGGAGGTCTGACCGATGGGCCTAACAGCAACCAGGTAGGCGTTGCCGACGCAGGACTCGGCGCGCTGGCTGACAACGGTGGCGTCACACAAACGCACGCGTTGTTGCAGGCGAGCACCGCAATTGAGAGGGGCAGCAATGCGAACCTCCCGGCCGATACGGTTGACGTCGACGGTGACGCAGACGTGGCCGAAATTCTGCCAGTCGATCAGCGCGGCACGGGCTTCCCGCGCAACGCTGATTCATTCGACCCGGACACGATCCAAACGGTCGACATCGGCGCGTTTGAGTTGCATCCCTCCATCGAGGACATTGCCAACCAGACGACAAACGAAGACACGCCTAAAGGCGTTACCTTTAACCTCGGTGACGATACCGGCGCGTTGATCGCGAGCGTTACGGCGACGTCGAGCAATACGACGCTCGTGCCGAATGCACCCGCCAACTTGAGTTTCACCGGATCGGGTGGATCGCGCACTTTGACAATCACGCCGGCCTCAAACCAAAGCGGCACGACCACAATCACCGTTACCGTAACGGCGACCAACGGCCGAACCGCGACGGATACGTTCGACCTGACTGTCGATGCGGTGAACGACGCGCCTGTCGCCAACGACGATGCGTACTCGACTAACGAAGACACGCCTCTGACGGTCACCGCCCCGGGCGTACTCACTAACGATACCGACGCAGATACCCCGCCGGCTTCGTTGACGGCAGTACTGGTAGCCGGACCGTCAAACGCGGCGTCGTTCGCGCTCAACGGTGACGGCTCGTTCAGCTACACGCCTAATAGCAACTTCTTTGGTGGCGACTCGTTCACTTACAAAGCGAACGACGGAACCTCTGACAGCAACATCGCCACAGTGACAATCACGGTGAATCCGATTAACGATCCGCCGTCGTTCACGATCGCTGCTGACCCGCCAGCGTCGGCTCAAGATGCGGGACCGCAGACTGTCAATAACTTCGCGACTAATATTTCTCCGGGACCCGGTGAGAGTGGTCAGATATTGACCTTCAACGTTAGCCCAACAGGATCAACAGGCACGCTAACGTTCTCGACGGCACCGGCGATCAACTCAACTACTGGCGCACTGACTTACACGGCTACTAACGGCACCTTTGGTACCGCAAGCTTCAGCGTGACTTTGAGTGACAACGGCAGCAACACGCCGCCAAATTCGAACACGTCAGGCGCGCAGTCGTTCACAATTACGGTGTTCCCGCCCAACGCTTCGCCGGTGGTGACCACCACAGCCGGCAATCTCGCTTACACAGAGAATGCTGGAGCCGTTGCGATCGATCCGGGTCTCACCGTGACAGACAGTGACAACACGGATCTCGTCGGCGCGAGTGTTTCAATTACCGCCGGTTTCGTGAGTGCTCAAGACACTCTGGGCTTCACGACCCAGAATGGAATCACTGGTATTTACAACAGCGGCACTGGTGTACTGACACTGAGCGGCACGAGTTCCGTTGCTAACTACGAGACGGCATTGCGTTCAGTGACTTACACGAACAGCAGTGACGACCCGACGGCATCGCGAACGATCACCTTCACTGCAAGTGACGGTATCAGCCTCGCAGGGTCGGCAATACGTGGCATCGCCATCACTGCGGTGAACGATGCGCCGGTGAACACGGTGCCTGGACCACAAACTACGAACGAAGACACGGCGAAGGTATTTTCGATTTCGGTCGCCGATGTCGATGCCGGTTCAAACCCGGTCAAGATTACGTTGACGGCAACAAACGGTACTGTGACGCTCAGTGGAATCGGAAGTTTAGGGTTCACCACGGGCGACGGCACAGACGATGCCACGATGGTGTTCACAGGTACGTTGACAGCGGTGAATGCCGCTATGACCAACCTGTCGTTCAACCCGACGGCAGACTTCACCGGCGCGGCGTCGCTCCAGATCGTCTCAGACGATCAGGGCAACACGGGCACCGGTGGCGCCAAGACTGATACAGACACGGTTAATATTACGGTCAACGCCGCGAACGATGCTCCGGTGGTCACTGCCACAGCCGGCAATCTCTCTTACACAGAGAATGATGCGGCGACTGCGATCGATCCTGGTTTGACAGTCACGGATGTCGACAACGCAAACCTGACGGGAGCGACAGTGGCGATCACTGCCGGTCACGTTAGTGCGCAAGACACTCTGGGCTTCACGAACCAGAATGGAATCACTGGTATTTACGACAGCGGCTCGGGCGTGCTTACACTATCTGGCTCGTCCTCAGTCGCTAATTACCAGACGGCGCTTCGTTCAGTAACCTATCAAAACAGCAGCGACGACCCGACAGCGTCGCGAACGATTACCTTCACTGCTAATGACGGCACTACCACTGGTTCGGCAACGCGCGGCATTACTATCACTGCCGTGAACGACGCGCCGGTGAACAACGTGCCGGCTGGTACGCAGAGTACGAACGAAAACACGCCGCTGACATTCTCGAGCGGCAACGGCAACCAGATCTCAGTAACGGATGCCGACGCGGGCGCGGCTGACATTCAAGTGTCGTTGACCGCGACGAATGGTACGGTGACACTCGCGACGACTGCGGGACTTACGTCAAACAGCGGCAACGGAACGGCCAGCGTCAGCATGCAGGGCCCAATCAGCGCGATCAACGCCGCGATGAACGGCATGATGTTCACGCCGACTGCGGGTTTCAACGGTGCTGCTACGTTGACAATTGTCTCGAACGATCTGGGCAACACCGGTTCGGGTGGAGCTAAGTCCGATACCGACATCGTGAACATCCAGGTTGCAACGAACATCAGCATCCAGGATGCGCAGGTCGCCGAGCCTTCGTCTGGTTCAGTCAACATGATCTTCACGGTCACGTTGAGTGCGCCGGCTCCTGCTGGTGGCGCGTCGGTGAGCTTCGCGACGCAGGACTTACCAGGATCGTGCATTACCTGTGCGGTCGCGGGTCAGGACTACACCGCTCAGTCAGGAACTCTCATGTTCGCAACAGGCGAACAGTTCAAGACGATCGCGGTGCCAATCTTGTCCGATAACAAGAAGAATGAGGCCAACGAGCAGTTCCAGGTTCTGCTCTCGAACCCGGTGAACGCCACGCTCGCTGATGGCACGGCCATTGGAACGATACTGATTACGAATCAGCCGGGCGGAATCCTGATCAGCGAAATCCGAACGAGTGGACCGGCAGGTGCGGGTGATGACTTCGTTGAGATTTACAACAACAGCGATTCGCCACACCCCGTACCGGCGGGCGGTTATGGATTGTTCAAGATGGGTGCTACGTGCAATGACGCACCAGTTCTCATCGGCACAATTCCAGCTGGCACGACCATCCCGGCACGCGGGCACTTCCTGTTCACTGGATCTGCTTACAGTCTCGCGAACTACGGTGGCACTGGAGCAGCGGTCGGTGATGCGACTCTATCGTCGGATATTGAGTCTGACAGTAACGTCGCAATATTCAGTACGACGTCGCTTGCCGGTCTCTCTACCGCCAATCGGCTTGACGCAGTTGGATTCGGTCCGAATGTCGGTGGCGTCTGTGACCTGTTCCGTGAAGGAAATACATTGACGCCAACAGCCGGCAGTACGCTCGAATACAGCTACTTCCGTGATGAGTGCGGTAAGAAGGGCAACCCATCACTCTTTGGTCCATGTCCGACCGGCGGCTTGACGAAGGATTCGAACAACAACAGCGATGACTTCATCTTCGCCGATACGAATGCAACATCTACGATCGCGGGTCAGCGGCTGGGAGCACCTGGTCCGCAAAACCTAGGCAGTCCGCGGTTTAATCTCTCGGTTCTAGCACTGCTGCTGGATTCAACCAAGGGAGCAGCCGCGAGTCCGAATCGGGTCCGGGATACTTCAGCGATAGGCCCGAACGCGTCTCAAGGCACACTGTCGATCAGACGTCGCTTCGTCAACAACACGGGCGCACCTGTTACTAAATTGCGATTCCGTGTTGTGGACATCAGCACCACGTTTGTGCCGGGAGGTGTTGCAGACCTGAGATTGTTGACTTCAGGCAATATAACGGTAAGTGTGAGTGATCCAGCAACATGTACGGCGTCGAGCTTGTCATCGCCGTGCACTGTGACCGTGCTTGGCACCATCCTGGAGGAACCGCCTACCCAGCCTTTGGGTGGAGGGTACAACACCAGCACGGTAACGCTGGCAACGCCGTTGGCTCCGGGAGCGAGTCTCAACCTGCAATTCGTACTGGGAGTGCAGTCGACAGGCTCGTTCAAGTTCTTCTTCAACGTCGAAGCACTACCGTAAGGCGGGCCGCAAAGGCACACAAAAAGGCACGAACGAATTATGTTCGTGCCTTTTGTGCTTTTGCTTTGTGCCTTTTCTTTTGTGCTTTTTTGTGGCCTATCCTTTGACCGTGAGTGGCTCGGGTTCCGGTTGGCGCCCGCCGCGTGCGGACTCGGGAATCAGCGGTGGTGGGTTTGCTACCAGCACTTCCAGGGCGGCGTCGAGCACTTCTCCAATGCCCGACACAAACACGATCTGAAGATCATTTCTGACGTCCTCTGGGATGTCGTCGGTGTCGGCTTCGTTCCGGCTCGGCAGGATAATACGTTTGATACCCGCTCGATGTGCCGCCAGCACCTTCTCTTTGACGCCGCCAATCGGAAACACGAGACCTGAGAGTGTGATCTCACCCGTCATCGCGGTGTCTGGTCTGACGCGACGTCCCGTGTACAGCGACGCCAGCGCTGAGGTGATCGTCACGCCCGCGCTTGGGCCATCCTTCGGAATCGCTCCGGCCGGTACGTGCAGGTGAACTCCGTAGTCTTTGAAGAACTCAGGCTCGATTCCGAACTCCGCTGCATGTGACCACAGGTACGATTGCGCCGCGCGCGCCGATTCCTGCATCACCTCGCCGAGCTGACCCGTAATCGTCAAACCTCTCCCGCCCGGTAGCAGCGTCGCCTCGATGAACAAGACTTCGCCGCCCATCTCCGTCCACGCCATTCCCGTTGCTACACCGGCCGGCAGTTCCTTACGCGCCTGTTCGGGATAGAAGCGCGGAGGTCCGAGATACTCACGAACGTCCGCGGCAGTGACGGTCACCGACTCCGCATCGCCTTGCGCAATCTTCAGCGCGACTTTGCGAGCGATGCTGCCGATGTTTCTTTCCATCTGGCGCACGCCGGCTTCGCGTGTGTAGCGCGCCGCGAGCAACTCGATCGTGTCGTCGGCGATGGTGAGTTGCGCATTGTTGAGTCCGTTTTCGGTAGTCTGTCGTGGTACCAGATAACGTTTAGCGATCTCGAGCTTTTCACGATCGCTATAGCCCGCGAGCGCGATGATTTCCATGCGGTCGCGCAGTGGAGCGGGGATCGGACCGAGCTGGTTCGCCGTCGCGATGAAAAAGACTTTCGACAAGTCGAACGGCAGATCGAGATAGTGATCGCGGAACGAGTTGTTCTGTTGCGGATCGAGGATCTCGAGCAGCGCCGCAGCCGGATCGCCGCGATAGTCGTTTCCGAGTTTGTCGATTTCATCCAGCATCAGCACGGGATTATTTACTCCCGCACGTCGAATCGACTGGATGATGCGGCCCGGCATGGCGCCGATGTACGTGCGGCGATGACCGCGCAATTCAGCTTCGTCGCGCACGCCGCCCAGCGACATACGCTCAAACTGCCGGCCCAGTGCGCGTGCGATCGACCGGCCAAGCGAGGTCTTGCCGACGCCCGGCGGACCAACAAACAGAAGTATCGGGCTCTTCGTGTCTGGCCGCAGTTTTATAACTGCGAGAAACTCGAGGATACGTTCTTTTACGTCTTCGAGACCGTAGTGATCTTCGTCAAGAATCTTCCGCGCTTCAGCCAGCTCCAACTTGTCTTCGGACGACTTCAGCCAGGGCAGCTCGAGAATAAACTCGAGGTACGTGCGAATGACGTGATAGTCAGGTGCTGCGGGCGGCAGCCGTTGCAGGCGTTTCAGCTCACGGTCCGCTTCGTCGCGCACTTCCTGCGGAAGTTCGGCTTTCTCCAGGCGCTCGCGCAGTAACTCGGCTTCAGCGGCCTCGCCAGTTTCGTCTTCGCCGAGCTCCTTCTGGATCGCGCGCATCTGCTGACGCAGGACGTAATCGCGCTGCGCCTTGTCCATCTCGGTCTGCGCTTCTGACGCGATCTTCGAGCGCAGTTGCAGTATTTCGAGTTCGCGAGCGAGTGCCGAATGCGCCAGGCGGACGAGCTCGTCGGCAGTGTTTGCTTCGAGCATCTTCTGCTCTTCCTCGACGCCTAGATTGAGGACCGAGGCCAGGAAGTAACACAAGCGAACCGCTTCGACAGATCCGAGCACCGCAATGCGCACTTCAGGAGGAATGTTTGGCAATAACGACATCGCCTCCTGCACCATTTGCTGAACGTTGCGTTTAGCAGCTTCGACCTGGTCGGAATCGACGACACTCGGATCCGGCAGGATCTCGACCAGGGCTCGCAGGAACGGATCTTCCTGTTTCCATTCGACCACGCGAATGCGCTCGGTTCCCTGGGCGATGATTCGCATTCCATTATCCGAGCGCTCCATCCGCTTGATCATAACGAGCGTGCCTATTTCGTAGAGATCGTCGGGTTTGGCGTCAGTGTCGTCTGAACGGTCGGGACGAACGGTAATGCATCCCAGAAGTTTTTCCGGAGTTGTAAGAGCAGCTTCGACCGCAGCCAGCGAGCGCGGGCGTCCGATTCCCAAAGGAATAACAGTTTCGGGAAAGATCGTGAGGTTTTGGAGCGCCAGAATTGCGATCTCAAACCGTTGACCCGGAGACGCGGTCGCCGATGGCACTGGATTTTCAGAAGATTCGGCCATGAAATTATTCCTGTTCGCGAACCACGTCGATCATTAAGAATCCGTCTCTGTAATCGCGTCGTATAGATGCGCCTTCAAGCGGGGCCGGAAACTGTATCGATTTCTCGAAGCGACTGTAAGTGATTTCCATCTGATGGTAGACGAAACCATCACGATAGT
>JBIOUJ010000216.1:0-21533 GCA_044867025.1 Pyrinomonadaceae bacterium
CCGATCTATGAACGCAGATCACATCTGCGTTCATCCGCGTAATCTGCGGCTAGCATCGGGTCGGATCACTTTCTCGTAAAGGACCATTGGTAGGTTATTCCGAGCGATGTGCCTAGTGGATCTTTGCCGGTGCCGCTGATTTGTTTGCCGTCCTCCGAGAGTTTTCCGATGTCTTCGCCGAGATCCCAACCTACACCGCTCAAGACTTCTGTTTGCGTCATCGTGAGTGTGCGTGATTTGGCGTCGTAGGTGCCCTTGAAGGCGATGCGAAACGTGCCTTGTTCCAACACGCCATCGAGACTGTTGCCGTCGTGGTTCTTGATGACTAGCTTGGTAGCGTTACCAAGTGGACCATACGTCCCTCCCCAAGTGCCTCGGAGATCAACATCTGAAGTGGGCGGCACTGTTTCCACGCGTTGCGGTGTTGACGTGACGGGTGGCTGTGTGGCCGGCGGCGATTTCAACCGGTCTACGCCAAACTTGATCGCAATGGCCGCGGCGATAATGAAGATGATCGCGACGAAAAGTCCTGAGGCTGCCAGTATCCACTTCAACGGGCTGCGTCGAGGAGGAGCTACTGAGCGCGCCGTCAGCGCGTTTTGTAAATCGCGGCCGAAGGCAATCGCATCCGGCTGTCGTTCGTTCCGATCTTTTGCAAGCGCACGCAAGCAGACGGACTCGAGTGGCAGCGGTATTCCCAAGGACGAAGGAAACGGCGCCGCAGGTTCGTGCAAATGCTTGGCGATCAGTCCTGCGAGATTGTTCGAGCGAAATGGTGGACCACCCGTCAGCATTTCATAGAACATCGCGCCGAGACTGTAAACGTCGGCACGCGCGTCGACCTCTTCACCGCTGCATTGTTCCGGCGACATGTAATACAACGTGCCGATAACAGCGCCCTGATGAGTCAGAGCCGTCGACGCTGCAACATCACGCACTTTCGCCAGTCCAAAATCCACCACTTTCGCCGTCTCTTCATCGCCTTCATGCGAGGGTGGAACGACGATCACGTTGTCAGGCTTCAGATCGCGATGCAACAGTCCCTGGCGATGCGCCACGCCGACGCCCGCACAGATGTCGTACATCAACCGAACCGCGCGCTGCGGGGTCATTCGTCCCTCTCGACGAAGCAAATCACCGAGAGAAATACCCTTGACCAGCTCCATCACGATATACGGCTCAGTCGCTTCGCTGGTCCCATCGTTGAAGTCGTGAATGCTGACGACGTTCGGGTGCCTGATCATCGCAGCCGCACGCGCTTCGCGACGAAAACGCTCGAGTGCCTGTTTCTCCCGCACCAGATCGTGATGCAGTAGTTTGACTGCTACTTCGTCGCCGATGTGAAGACGTTGGGCACGAAAGATCGAGCCCATGCCACCCTGGCCGAGACTCTCGAGCAGCTTGTACTTGGAATCGAGGACCAGCCCTACGCGAGGATCCGGACCGGGAACATAGCGGCGCGCGCTCGCGCCTTCGTCCGTAGATCGAGGCAGATCGATCTGTGTTGCCGCATTACGTGGATCGTTTTCTCGCATCTACAACTTCAATGCAAAACCTTTTCGCCGGACGCTCTTCACGCACGCAGTGTCGATGTCTTTCGTGGTCCCGCGCGCGACAAACTCCGTGAGAGTGCGGTCGATACAATCCATCCCCTCGAGGCCGCCGAGGCCGTGAGCACCGTCCGGCACGACGATGTGAAGACTATTCGCCAAAGTCTTTGCTATCTGATCGCCGTTCGCGGGAGGCGTCACAGGATCCCACTCGCCTGTCAAAATCAAAACAGGCACGTCTGCTCGCACCGGTTCGGCGTAACCACGTTCGACGTTTGCGCGTGGCCAGAGCGCGCATGCTTCTCTTTGCTGGCGTAATCGATAGTCGCCGAGAAAAGTGTTCGCCGCGAGGCGTTCACCTTCGCCGGGTTTGATCCACGGCAGATCTTCAGCACACGTGATCGAAAGGTACATCCCATTGCTGCCCGAGCCGACGAGATTCTGCCGGTACCAGAGCGCAGTCCGAGCCAACGGAACGAAGTTACCCTGCGCGGCGAGGTGCAGAGTCGCTGGAACTCGCGTCGCCGGCACAGGGTTGTAAAGCATGTAACGAATTGCTTCGGCGGCGAGATCGCGCGAGAGTTTTATTTTGACGGTTTCAGACGAGTTTGGTTTTGGCAACTCCACTTCAACGGGTGCTTTGATCAATTGATCGAGGACGGCCTTCGCTTCGGTTTTCACATTCGGAAACGCTGTGTTGCAAGCCTCATCTGCGGCACATGCCGCGAGCACGCCCTGAAGCGCTCTCTCCATCACCACGGGAAAATCACCAGGCATGTACTGGTTGGGCGGAGCAACACCCTGCAGAATCGCGGCGCGGACACGCTGTGGGTATCGCTTGAGATAAGTGAGCGCCGCACGCGTCCCGTAAGAACCACCGAAGAGGTTTAATTTTTCATAACCAAGCGCCGCCCGGACTTCGTCCATGTCGTCCATCGCAATGGTGGTCGTATAGAGTTTCAGATCCGCCTTGGATTCGAGTTCAGTGCGGCACTTGCGAACGCCTTCGAGTGGAAAGAAGTAACCGAGATAACTCTGGAGATCTGACTTGTCGAACAATTCGCAATTGAGAGGATGCGAGTGGCCCGTCCCACGCTGGTCCACAAACACCAGATCGCGGTTCTCGCGGATTTTCGCGAACGCTTGTGCCACGAAAGGCGCGTCCTCTGTCGCTGCTGATCCTGGTCCACCGGCAAAGTAGACGAGTGGATCGGGTTCGCGCTTTTCGCCAGTCGCCGGATAGACCACGATGTTCAGACTGATCATCCGGCCTTTCTTCGTGGCGCGGTTCTCGAAGACTTCGAGCGTGCCGCATTTTACTTTTCCAGGAACGTTTTTGACTTCGCAGTCACTTAACGCAATCATCTTCGAGCCATTCTGCCGCACGGCGCTGGCAGTGTGCAGACTGAGCATCAGTCCCAAACCGACGAGAATTGTTTTTTTCATAGACTCACCTTGAGGCCCAACGCCACGTCGGAATATCCAAGGCATCGGCGTCCACGATCTTCGTTTCGCCGAACTCTTTTTCGAGCCGTACGGAGTTGCAGTCGTCGTGCTCTTCGAGAGACGCGATCAACCTGGGGGCATGAGTGACGACTAATACTTGCGAACGTTCGGCAGCGTTGGCAATCAAACGGCCCAACGCAGGCAACAGATCCGGGTGCAGACTTGTTTCCGGTTCATTCAACACCAGCAACCCGGGCGGCCGAGGGGTCAGGAGCGCCGCGATCCAGAGCAGGTAACGCAGAGTCCCGTCTGACAGCTCGGCAGCTCGCAACGGCCGCAACAGACCATGCTGGTGCATCGCGATCTCAAAACGTCCGTCGATATTTAATACCGAGATCGAAGATCCTGGGAAGGCGTCAGCGACAGCTTCGGCCAACGCGTCGGGATCTCCAATTTCCTGAATGGTCTGTAGCGCTGCCGCCATGTCTGCGCCGTCGTTGCTGAGCACGGGCGTGTGTGTGCCGATCTGCGGCAGACGTGCAGGAGCGTCGACGTCGGTGCGGAAGTGATCGTAGAAGCGCCACGAGCGGATCTGCTCTCGAAGTTTGAGCATCTCCGGCGCGTTTCGCGGGTCGGCAAACTGCGTCATCATGCTGTCGAAACTCGAGAGCTCGTAAGCGAGTACGTTCCATTCACCTTCGGCATCGCGGGATCGCACGACAGCGTTATGGCGTTCAATTAATAGAGCGGCAGGACGGAGTATTGGTCCAGCCCAGATCGTTTCCGTTTTGATCTCAGGATCCAATCCGAACGCCGACGTGCTCGGAGTTGGCAATCCGAGGTCGATCGCGTATCCAAATTCGTCACCGGCAAAACCGAGGCGCAGGTTTGTGCGTTCCTTGCGCACTGTGCCTTCGATCTTGTGTTCCCCGCGTTTGACGGAACGTCCGAGATTTTCCGGTCCCGCCCACAAGGTGGATTGCAATCCACCTTCGCGAGCGAGCGATGGAATCACACCACCCTGTGCGGTGTCTGCCAACAGTCGCAGCGCGCGATAGACACTTGATTTGCCACTACCATTCGGACCCGTGATCAGATTGAGGCGCTGAAGCGGGACGATCAGATTGCGGAGTGAACGATAATTAGCAACGGCGAGCGTCGTCAGCATAGCCTAAGTAAGCCACAAAAAGGCACAAAAAGTACAAAAGATTCATTTCCCATCTTTTGTTCTTTTTGTGCCTTTTTATGGCTTAGGGGCGGACGATTAGAACTCGCGGATGCCGGCTACGTTACTCCCAGAGCTCATAGCCATGCTCACAGGAGCGGAAGAGTATTGCACCGTTGAATCACCGCCACCGTTTGTAAGGAACGTCGGCGCTGTGAAATCACCTGCCGTCCGGCCGAACGCGGCGATGGTGATTCCTCCGAGAATGCTGCCATCACCACCGCCGTTCCTGATCAAAACACCGTCGCCCAGTACAAGTATGATGCCTCTGAACTCGGTGTTTCCCCGCATTGTCAAAGTGCCGGTGACGACGAGAATTCCAGCGCCATTCTGTAGAGTGCAATCACCATCGACAAAGGTAAATAGACCGCTGTTAATAGAGTCGTTGATTGTTATAGCCGAGCCACTCGAGGGCTTGAAGTAGCGGTTGAGAGTCTGTGCCTTCGATTGTAACCCATTGAGATAAGCACGCGCCCTGTCGGCTGTATCCAGGAACGAAGGTGTGTCGACACTTCCGGGAGTTGTTTCGTCATCTCCAAGCAGACCAATTTCCGGATCGACAACTGTATCGGGTTTCACAATCCCTGCTTGGGCCTCATCCTTGTCGCATGGTGTGACAGCGAAAGCTGGACGCTGTGCTTCAACATTTGAAGCATCGACACCGGAGTACCACTTTGCGCCGCTGCTTCCGGTATCAAGCGAGAGAGGCGAGCAGTCATCAGCACCACGCAGCGTCACACCAGCCGGAGATTCGAAGTCGAAATATACTTTGTTGACCATCATTTCCAGACGCTTCTCGGCTCCCTGTGGTCCAAAGCCATATGACCTCAGCAGCAACCGTCTCGGATCCGGTGAAGTGACTCTTACAGGAATCGCAGTGCTGCTTGGCCCACCAGTAAACCCGAGATTCAGAACCTTGGTACCGCCCAGGTCCAACGCGAAATTAGTTCCGTCAGCTTTAACCGAAGCCTTGTCGAAGGTCACTGTAACAGTCGTCGAAGTCGTGTCTACTTCGCCCTCGAATGTTCCTTCGAGGTAGACAGTCGCTGCCCACGGCAACGTTTGTGTGATGGTTAATTCGAAACCGGTCTTATCAATTACGACATCATCCGCCGTGCTCGTGACTGGTCTCTCGATTACGAAACTGCCGAGAAGTGAATTTAGCGTCAACGGAAAGATGTTTGGATCGGGAGTCAGCGTCGTCGAGACCTGGCCTGCGTAGCGAATCGTTACTTCCTCTGTTCCACCGGGGTGGAACGTTCGTTGAAAAGCCGTCCCGGACTCGCTGCCATCGATCACGCCTGAAGTCTGATACTGCACGATGTGACTGTTGGGATCCATGTTCTCCACGGTAACTCTGTAACCGCCCGTGATTGTGCCCACTGTGAGCGGCACCAGGCTCGCCGGGTCGGAAGGATTGTTGTAGGGAAGCCACTGTGCGAGACGCAGACTGCCCGTATTAGCTGGACCATTCGAGATGCTCGGAATGATCGCCGTGCGAAAACTCATGCGGTCCGTTGATGTAACTGAAGGTTTGACGTTTCCACGCAGCACGTTGAGCGCCGACTGCATTCCCGACTCGGCGATGTAGTACGCCTGCATCTCGGGCGTCGAATTCAACGAGTTCGTTGCGGACATCATCGTGGTCATGATCAATGCGCCACCCGCGCCCAGAAGGAGCACTGAGACAAGCAACGTCGTTATCAGCGCTGCGCCACGTTCACCGGCGCGGTGGCTGTTTAGGTTGGTCGTAGGTTCGAGTTTCATTAGAGGTATCGGCTCCTTCAGTAAACAATAGAGTTGCGCAGAACCACGTCGGACGTCAGTTGTACTTGAGAGGGGGGCTGATAACCTTCGATGCCTTGAGTTCCGACTGCCGGAAGGGTTACTGCAACGGCGACGACGATGAATTTGGCTTCGCCCGGAGAGACTTCGGTTTCGTCAGCACCCGCAGCGTTCTTCACATTCGTGATGTCGCAATTGCCGCCGGCATCAATCGTCGTGTCGTAAGTAACTTTTTCGTCGTAGTAGCGGAAGATCAATGAGTCAATGCGATTTGCAAGCACGGTCGTCGTATTGGTGGCGTTCTTCTCGTAACGTACGAGATAACGCTGATTGAGATCGGTATCCACATACATCAAGAACTTGAGATCCTCATCCATGTCGGTGACATCGGAATCCTCGAAGTAGGCGTTTGCCGAATCAGGCATGCCGTTGAGATTTGAGACGACTCGAAGCGACTGGCTGTCGCTATCGTTGCTGACTATGCCGTTCGACGACACGTTCGGCAGTCCCGACGGCAGCTTCAACCCGGCGTTGCTGATCTCGCGCGTCATGATATTCATCGCACGTTGCACGTCCGCGACTGCGTCTGACTTGCGATCTTCGCGCGAGCGAACGTTGAATGCGCTTGCGAGTATGCTGCTCGCCAATCCCATGACGGTGATGGTGATGGTCATCGCGATGATCAGTTCGATCAGCGAAAAGCCGGCTTCATTGTTTGAACGTCGAGTCTGCATCGGTCTTTGCCTCAAGGATTGATTCGGGATTAATTGCTTACGAGATAACTGCCGGAAGCGAGTGTCGAGCGAAGGGTAACGAGCTCGACCGGTGTGCTGATCCAGTTGGGAGCCGATTTCGGCGTTACTCTAACAGTGATTTTTTTCAACTGTTTCGCATTGCCTTCGGCGTCGGTCTCATCGGTGACAACTCTTTGCACGGTGTAGGAGCGTCCGCCGCTTGTCACGGTCGTCGTCGTAGTGCCGGCGGTCAGCGTGGTGTCTTCAAAAGTAACGCTTCTGATCTGTTCCAACTGTTGCTGGGCCACGGCCATCGCGAGGGCGCGCTCGCTACCGCCGATGTTGTTCTGCGTCGAGAAAAGGAACAAGGAAGAGACACCGAGGGCGCCGACCAGCATCACGAGCGACGCGATAGTGGTCTCGACTATCGTGAAACCGCGCTGGCCTTTGGTCTTGTTTTTTGACTTGGTGGTTTTCATGACTGTTGTTTGTGGGTCTGGGGCTTACGTTATAGAAGTTTGATTCCCGCTATGACGACTGTCACTGTTTTCGAACCGCAGCTCGTGCTGAAAGTCAGCGAATAAATACCGATCGTTTTCTTCGACTTGACTGTGAATGTCGCCGTGCCGCCGGAGGCGACAGTTTGTTTTCCCGTTACCTGAAGGTCGGATGCCTTGCTCGAAGCTGCGCTTATCGAAAGGCTCGTCGTAGCGTCGTGACTGACTTTGATTGTGGTCGTACCATCCAGGCCCAGGCTTAACGACGTCGGATTTGTCGTAATAGTGCACACTGCCGGGACCGTCGTTGGGTTCGCGGGCGTTGTCGGCGTCGTTGGGGTCGTGGGCGTTGTCGGGTTAGTCGGAGTCGTAGTTGTCGGATCCGTTGGAGTCGTGGTTGTCGGATCGGTCGGGGTCGTAGTTGTCGGATCCGTCGGAGTTGTGGTTGTCGGATCGGTCGGAATCGAGGTTGTCGGATCTAAGGTCCCGTCGGGAGTTGTTGGTGTCGTGGTGACCGGTGTTGTCGTGCTTGGAGTCGTACCCGAAGTCAAATCATTAACCCTGAGGTTCACATTCGGTACTGAGTCATCGAAGACAAGACTGTTGACCGTGACGTCGCCTGAGCCGGTGATATCGATCGAGGCAATGTCGCTGCCGTACTGCAATCTGAATGAGACCTGGGCGTTGGACGACGTTATTCCACTGACGGTGCTCCAGGTGCGGCCGCGCCAATCGAACGCGATCGTCTCGACGCTGTCGAAGGTAACGCCGTCCGGAAGAGTGATGGTCGTCGTATCCAGATCGCCGTCGCCGTCGAGATCGAGCATCACGTTGTAGCTTGCTCTGTCGTCGTTGATGGTGATGGTGGCTCTTTCCGTCGCATCGTCGGCATGGCTGCGGATCGAGAAGAGGCGAGCCTTCTCGATGTAGCTGGCAAATTCGCGTGCAGCACCCGAGAGACGAACGCTGGCGCGAGCGCGGCTGATTCCGATGATGCCGAATCCGGTAACGATCCCCAGGACAGTTACGGTGATAACTAGTTCGATGGCTGAGAAGCCCGTGCGCGGTGTGTTTGAGTTTTTCTTTTGCATTCCCATCATTTATGGTCCAGGAAAGAATTTGGTGGTCCAAGTGGAATAACCACGGGTGGGCCACTGAGCAATCGTGGTGCCATGAAGTTTCTCCAGACAAATTTCCACAAAGAGATCAGTGGACTTGACCGGAGATCAATCAGATTGGTCCAAATTCGGTTACGAGGATTGTCAGATTGATTGAGGAGAGCAGGTTAGTCTCGTACTTTGGACACAGTCAGTACCACCTGCGGTAGCGGGTGGGTCAACGATCACACTCTGGCGTGATGGGTAGGTTGACCCACCCGCTACCGCAGGTGGTACTGACTGTGTCCAAGTACGATCTCGATTTGGGCACACAATCAATCTGATTTCAACGTCAGCATCCTGACCGAAGATTGACAACCCGCGAGTTGGACCAGCACACGTTACATAACCCCGTAAACTCTTGAATCCGCAGAGTTTCTTAGGAAGTAATTAAACACGAAAGGGGGCGGCACAACGCTTGCTCAACGTGTCTCTGAGGTGCGCTAACACACGCGCGCAACAGCTATGAAGAAGAATGAATTCTCCGAAATCGCGTCCAACCTGTTGATGATGGGATCAGTGTCAGTGGCGTTCCTGCCATTCCTTCTCGGCGATCGCCTGATCTTTATTGTTACCGGATTGATGAAAGAGGGCGGTCTGATGATCAACCAGTTCGGCGACTACCTGATTTGGCTAATTTCGTAGCGGTTCGCCGAGCAGCCTGTCGGCAAACAACCGGCGCCCGCCGAGCGAAGTGTAGAAGCCGTAAACGCTGATACCCAGCGCCATCACCAACGCAAAAACAGTCGACGACGAATACCACGCAGAGAAGTCTGTCGTGAGCGGATACGTGACACTCAGAAAGAAGAATAACTGGTGCGTCATCGTGGCGAGCAGACCAAACCGAGCCACCACGATCGCAATCGACAACGCAACGAGGATCGACGCAATCCAGTAGAGATGAGGACCTATGAAAGCGAACGCTAATACTTCGACGGCAAGCGCGATGAGAAACAGCGCGAGCGTTGCCAGCCATTCCTTCCTTAGCAGGATATAGAGCAGTAAAAGCAGGAAGAGAAACGCGAAACCAACAAGCACGCTCGCGACAAGCTGGGAACTCAAAAACACCGCCAGCATAGTTCGCATACTGCCCAGCGTTAACAGGTTGGCGGTGATGATCGGCGGCGCGTCATAACCAAACCAGCGCGGTATCAGTAGCCCGAAAGGGATGCACGCGCCATGAATCAGCCCCAACAGTCCACCCATCAAAAGATCCCGTCCAACCATCGGATCGCGAAAACCGCCTGACATCAACCTGGTCCAGGAAATGATCAGTCTCGGCCACCTTCTGCGAACGTGTGGTTCGAGTGCGATATAAAGCAGCCATATCAGAGCCGCCGGCGCGAGTGAGTACGCAACCATCAGTGTAATAAGACTCAGTTCTTCGCCAATATTCGGCACGTGGTGAGCACCGATCAGGCCACCTGCGACAGAGACCAGAAACACAAACATCGCAAGTCTGAACGCGCTGCGTTTATCACCACGACCGACTTGCAGGTTGCGCCGGCCCATCAACGCAGCACCGATCGCAACAGCCAGGAAAACGAGAAAGAGCAAGATAATTGCGACACGTTCTCCGCCGCTCAGCGATTCCTCTTCCTGTCGCAGCGGCCTGTCCCACGGAAAAATAATTGCGAACTCAACCGGACGGTTCTTGAATGCCGCGGCTTCGATCCGGACTGGGATCTCTTGATGGTCCACGTGCGGACCTTCCCACGCCGCGCGCTCGTCCGCGTACGAAAGCGGCACCCACTTCGGCTCCGTAGGTGTGAACTTCGTCTGGTCCAGGCCGGCGGCCACAAACAGTTTGGACCAGTCGGTACTTGTCGATGATTGACCAGCCTCGTCGAGCTGTGGTGGGACACGTTGAAACTTGACCAGACGTCCACGAGGATCGAGAGAAACGTTGGTCATGCCGGTGAGGTACGGCGGAGGATTCCAGGGAAGAATCACGAGGGAACCGTCGGCGATTAAATACCTCGGGAACTGTCTGTACCAGTAGTACAACGTGAGCGGCTGGCCCGTCCGCATCAATTCCCAGCCCTGAAATTTTTGACTCACGAGATATCGCGCGAAGCTTTGATCGAAAACAAAGCCATGTGCCTGATCGACAGTGACGTTTTGATGACCAAGACTCGTAATGATCTCGCGCGCCCGTTCGGCTAAAACTTCCGGTGGTTTTTCCAGCGGTAGGTTGCGTTCACCGCGCGTGAAGCTTGATGAAAGAAGCAGAAACAACAGCAGTGCGATCACTCCTCCAAGAGCGCTTACTGCGTGGACTGGCTGAAGCGCGCCAGCCCTGGGTGCTGCCGCAACCATCTCCGGTGACGGCGTCTCTCCCGCGGCCAGCGCGGCTGCGATCGGATCCCCGCCCGGTAGCGCTGCGGCGACTTGCAACGCCGACGACGGACGTCGCGCAGGGTCTTTTTGAATGCAGCGATCGATGACGCTTTCGATCACTGGATCGAGATCTTTTACGTAAGCAGTTGGCGTTGTCGGTGTCGTATCGCTGCGACGAAGTTTGATCAGTTCGCCTAAACTTGGCGCGTCAAAAGCACGTTTGCCGGTGAAGAGTTCATAAAGAACAAGTCCGAGCGAGTAGATATCGCTGCGCACGGTCACGGTTTCTCCGTCGAGTTGCTCCGGCGCCATGTATGCAGGCGTGCCGGCGCTGATTTCGTCTTCGCGAAACTCATCAGCAAGTCCGGCCAGACCGAAATCAGTGATGCGCGCGTTGCCATCGCCGTCGATCATTACGTTTGCCGGTTTCAGATCGCGATGCAGAATTCCGTTCTCGTGCGCGGCTGCTAACCCGGCGCAGATCTGTCGAGCGATCTGGACCGCTTTGTCGGGCGGAAGGCGACCGATGCGACGAAGCAGGGAACTGAGCTCCTCGCCTTTAATAAACTCCATCGACAGAAAATGCCTGCCGTCGATCTCGCCGATGTCGTAAACGCGACATACGTTGCGATGCGAGACCTGGCGCGCGACGCGCACCTCGCGATGAAACCGCGCGAGTGCCGCGCCGTCGCTGAGAAAGCGATCGGGCAGGAATTTGAGCGCTACTGGCTGGCTGAGCTTGAGATCGTCGGCGCGATAGACCTCGCCCATTCCGCCTTTGCCGAGGAGGCCCACAATTCGATAACGGTCGGCGAGGATTGTGCCTGGAACAAAACGGGCGTCGTCGATCGACTCGAATGACCGTGGAGGTGTCGAGAACTTGCGGGTTTCGTCGTCGAACATCGGGCCACAGATTACAACAGATTTTGAGGATTTGTCTGTCGCTAGCGCGCGTAATCTGTGGTCCTATGGATGGTTTTACCTGGTTACGACGTTCCCTTCGGCGTCGTACATCGTGACCTCGCCGAAAGGCGTGACCTGGTCCTTTACTTTGTCCCAGTCGCCGACGATCACGATCGCGGCGCGATAGGTGTCAAAGTATTTCGCCGCCGCCTTCTGAATGTCCGCCGTGGTGAGGGCTTGGATCTTCGGACGAAAGTCGTTGATGAAACTCTTGTCGAGATCGAACGTGTAGACGGAGTTGATGCGCGACGCGAGACCAAATTGACTGGCGAGTTCGACGGAGAAGTTGCCGGTGCTGTATTCCTTCGCCGCGCTGAGTTCCTCGTCAGTAACCGGCAGCACGCGCATGCGATCGAGCTCGTAAAACATCTCGAGCAGCGTGGGGCCGGTGACTTCGTTGCGCACAAACGCGCCCGCCACAAATGATCCCGTCTTCGCCCGCGTGTTGGAAAAACTAAAAGGTGAATAAGTGTAGCCCTTCGATTCGCGTATGTTGCGCGTGAGGCGCGAATAGAACGAGCTGCCGTAGATCGTGTCGGCCGTGCGAATCGCAAAGTAGTCTTTGTCTTTGCGCGGAATGCTCGCATTGCCGATGTAGATTGCGGACTGAACCGAACCCGGCCGGTTCACGAAGTAGATCTGGCGCTTCTCTCTCTGCGGCACTGGTGGGTTCTCATCCGGCGGAGCCGTTCCGCTCTTCCAACTACCGAACGCTTTTTCGACTTCGACAAATGTCTTGTCGACGTCGATATCGCCGACGACGATCAGATGAGCAGCGTTGGGAATGTAATACTTCGACACGAACGCTTTGAGATCGGCCTGCGTCAATGCGCTGATCGACTTTTCATCAGGCACTACGAAACCGTACGGATGATTTCCGAAGACTGCCTTTTGAAAACGCTCGTTAGCAAGAAAATTCGGATCGGCGCGGCCCGCGCGAATCTGCTGGATCGTGTTTTCCTGGGCCAGCTTTACTTCTGTCTGCGGAAACGACGGATGTTGGGCCACGTCGCTCATCAGGTCGAACAGACTTGAGGAAAACTCCGCGAGCGCGGAAGCATTCATCGAGGTTGAATCAGCGTCGCTGCCGAGCGACAGTGTGCCGCCGATCGAGCGCAGTTCTTCTTTGATCTGTTTACTCGTGCGTGTGTCTGTGCCTTCGTTAACCACTGATGCCGCGATCTGTGCGATGCCTGGATGTGCAGACCTGTCGCTGGCCGTCGTAGCAGATCTAAAGGTCAGGATCGCGGTCATCTTCGGAACGTTCGGAAGCGGAGCAAGCACGACGGTCAGTCCGTTCGGGAGTTTCTTCTCAGTGATCTTTGGAAGATTCAACGGCCGCGCTGGACCAGGAGCCGGCGGTGTTTTCTGCTGCGCAATTGCAGTTGTCGCCAGGAGAATAATTGCGAATACAGTTTTCATGTCTTTTTGTTCCTTATGTGCCTTTTTGTGGCTACTCTTCGGACTTCGTCTCAGGGACGCGATCGATCACAGTGCGATTCGTCGCCACTAAATATTTCGCAGCGGCCGCTTTGATCTGCGCAGCCGTGACGCTCTCGAATGGCTCCAGCAATGAATTGATCTGCTGCGGATTGTCGCGGAAGAGAGCGAGCGCTGACAGCAAGTGCGTCTTACCGAAACTCGATTCGAGCTGGCTGTAGAAATTCGATCGATAACGCACTTTCGCATCCGCGAGCTCTTTCTCAGTCACACCTTTCGAAGTGATTTCAGCAACGACCGCATCCATCTCGCGCAAAACCTCGTCGGCTGTGTGACCGAGTTTGTAAGTCGTGCGAGTAGTCATGATCATCGGTCCCGTGTAGTCAAACTCGTTGCCGAAGTAGTTGAGGCCGCCACTGAGATCCAGTGTCAACTCTTTTTCTTTTACGAGTCGCTGGTACCAGCGCGAGCTGTCGTCACCCTGAAGAATCTGTACGAGCAGCGCCATCGCGGGAAAATCAGGAGAGTTCTGCGGCGGCATGTGATAACCCGTTGCGAGTGCGGGTAACTTTGCGAGCTTGTCGGTTTGTGATACTCGCTTCTCTTTCGTCTGCGCAGGCTCTGAGAGATCCGCGCGCGCAGGCATCGGCTGCGACGGAATGTTTGCGAAGTGTTTGTCGACCATCTTCTTCACTTCGTTTACGTCGACGTCGCCGACGACCGTCAGCACGGCATTGTTCGGAGCGTAGTAAGTCTTGAAGAAGGTGCGGACGTCCTGGATCGTCGCGGCATTGATCTCCGCCAAGTCGCCGTAACCGTTGTGCGAGTTGTGCCAGTTCGTAAAAGCGTTCTCCCAAAGACTGATCCACTCGAAAAATTGATAAGGCTGGTTCAGCACGTTTACGCGAACCTCTTCGCTAACGACTGCCTGTTGGTTTTTGAGGTTCTCTTCGCTGACGTCGAGTGAACGCATGCGATCGGATTCGAGCCACAGTCCGAGCTCGACACGATTGCTCGGCATCGTCTGGTAATAGTTCGTGTAATCGAAGTCCGTGTGGCCGTTCAAACTTCCGCCGTTCGCCTCGATGAATTTCGCGTGTTCGAACTTCTTCACGTTCGCCGAACCCTGAAACATCATGTGTTCGAACAAGTGCGCGAAGCCGGTGCGTCCCTTCGGCTCGAGCCGCATGCCGACGTTGTAATAGACGGCAACCGTCACGACGGGCGCGATGTGATCTTCAGAGATGACCACCTTCAGGCCATTCGGAAGTTTGTAATAGACGACAGGAATGTTTAGCGGTTTTGCGTGGGCGTAGGAGACATTCGCCATCAGCATGAGCAGCGATAGGCATGTCACTAGTAAACGTCGCATGGTTCTGGGAGTCCTCGCTTTGAAGATTACGAAAAATTGGTTTGAGCTACGCAGATCTGGATGAAGTTATGTTCTCACCCGGAGTCTGGATACTACGTGATGAGTTTCGAGAAAGTTTCTTCGCGCCTTTGCGCCTTTGTGGCGGAAGTTCCTACAATGGCGCTCAAGTATGTTTTGCCGTGTTCTCATTGTTGTTGTCGCCGTGATGGTTTCACTGACGACGGCCGGGACGCAAAAGATGCAACGTATCGCGACGGGCGTTTGGGGCGGGCAGCATATAAATATTCAAGTTGGTGAGAAGTCGGCGGCCATTGAATACGACTGTGCTAGCGGCGTGATCGACGGACCGCTCGTAGTCGACAGCAATGGCAATTTCAAGCTGCGCGGAAAACATCGAATGGAGCGTGGCGGGCCTGTGCGTGCAGACGAACAGCCAAACGAGCAACCGGCGACTTACACCGGCGCGATCAAGGGCGACATGATGACATTAACTCTGAAGATTAACGATTCAGACGACGAGACGTTCACTTTGGAGAAGGGAAAACCGGGCGAGCTGTTCAAGTGCAAATAGGTTCACATGACGGGTGGAGTAGCGAGAAAGTTTTTCATACGAGGCGAGGTTCAAGGGGTTGGGTATCGTTTCTTTGCCCAGCGAGCAGCGGCGCGACATCAGGTGGTTGGCTACGTTCGCAATTGTCCTGATGGAACGGTTGAAGCGTTCGCCGAAGGACCGGCGAGCAGTGTTGAAGCTTTCAAACACGATCTCGCGACTGGACCACAATGGGCGATCGTCGATCAAGTGGAGGAAATTTGTTTAGAGCCGACGGGGAGTTATTCAGCATTTCGAATTGAGAGATGACAACTGACCAATTATGGACCACTTAAAATCTTTGATTCGCGAAGTGCCGGACTTCCCCAAGCCCGGCATCAATTTTTATGACATCACCACGCTGCTCAAGCATCCCGAGGGCTTGCGCAACACGGTCGACGCGCTCGCTTTGCAGTTCGAGGGTGAGAAGATCGATTCGGTAATCGGTGTCGAAGCACGCGGCTTCATCTTCGCGCCCGCGCTTGCGTATCACCTGGGGGCAGGGTTCGTGCCGGTGCGCAAACCGCGCAAGCTGCCGGCGGAGTGTGCGTCGATCTCTTACGATCTCGAGTATGGTCAGGACACATTACAGATCCACCGCGACGCGGTTGGCGACGGTCATCGCGTCCTCATCGCCGACGATCTGTTGGCCACCGGCGGCACGGCGCGCGCGGTTGTGGATCTGGTGGAGCAACTCGGCGGCACGGTCGTGGGATTGGTGTTTGTAGTGGAGCTGGAGTTCTTACCCGGCCGTGAGAAGCTGACTGGATATGACGTGCGGTCTCTGATCAAGTACCAGTCGTGAGCGTTGACCGCTTTACGTTTCGTCTTCCTACCTGAGTGTGGCCGCTAGTCCGCGTGTTCTTGACCATCCAACAGAGATGAAAACTGACCCGACTGCCTCTGACCCGCCGTTCAGCGCGGGTCGAAAACTGCTCGCCTGGGGAGTACATATTTTTACTGCCAGCGGAGTGGTCATGGGGTTACTGGCGCTGGTGGCAGTCGTCAATCGCAACTGGCGCGGAGCGCTGTTGTGGCTCTTCGTTGCCGTACTGATCGACACTGTTGATGGGGCTTTGGCCAGGACGATTCGGGTGAAAGAGGTGTTGCCCGATGTCGACGGGAGAATGCTTGATTATGTAATCGACTTTACCAACGACGTAATCGTGCCGGCGCTATTAGTGTACACCGCCGGCCTGGTGCCTCCGTCGATTCGTCTTATTTGCTGTGGAGCGATGCTGCTGGTGTCGTGTTACCACTACACCAACCTGAAAGCAATTACCGATGATTTCCGTTTCAGAGGCTTCCCTGCAATGTGGAACTTCGTCGTGTTTTATATTTTCGTCCTGGAGCTGGACCCGATCTGGAACGTCGTCATAATTGCAGTGTTTTGTTCTCTTCACTTCGTAGCGATCGATTTCATCTACCCGACTCGAACAATCCGGCTTAAGAAGTTAACGTTTTCTTTAGTGCTGGTGCTCGCAGTTGTTAATCTCACGATTCTGATTCAGCACCCTCTGCGCAACACTGCGCTACTCGCCGCCTCGCTAGCTATCGTTGGATATCTAATGGCGGTCAGCTTGTATCAAACGTATCTCAGTCATAGAAGTATTTAACTGAAAGACCGGGAATGCCATGACGAAATGTGGTTTTGATGTAGAATGGCGGGTAAAGATTGCTGCTTACCGTCTGTAATCTATTGGTTTCTCAAGTGCTCGCGTAGCTCAGCTGCATAGAGCGTCCGCCTCCTAAGCGGAAGGTCGCGCGTTGGAATCGCGCCGCGGGCACCAGTTCTCCTAAGGAAACTGGATACTTGTGATTCTCTGGCCCTTAGTCGATGGGTCGAAACGAAATTCCCTAAAACATCATTACTACTAGGTGAATGCGGTTGCAGCCATACGTAAGAACCATGCACTGGCGATCAAGGATCAGGTCCTTGGCCGGTGTTGGCTCTGGCAAGTGCAATCTGGACTCACTCCGTTCCGGCTAACTGGCACTTGGACCATGTAGCAGTCTGATGATCAATTTCGGGTGTATGTACTGTTAGCGAGACCTGGGAATGAATCCCATTCGGAAGCGGTTTGAAGAATAGTAGGTGTCGGCCTCTAACCTTGGCAGGTATCGCAGTGATGAGAATTTGTTTCGCGTGAGTTCAATCCAGCCTTGTCAGCTTGTTAAGTTCTCGAACTCGGTGGGAATTGGCAAATGGCTTTCTACCAAAATTCACTGTTATGGTTTATAGCAATACTTCCAGGATCCATCTACTTTTTTATCTGGATCGCATACAACCGAATTCTATCCTACAAGCGAAGAGAAATAATAAGCATTATGAGTGGAGGCGATACATTCAGCCTTTACATATCAGCTTTCGGTGCTCCATCTCGGGATCACATTGATAGTGATGATGGACCACAATCAGGTGATAATGATCTTAGGGCGACAGTTAATAAACTATTTGACCTTTATTACCACCCCCGCGCTTATATCCTTCCAATCCTTATCAACACGATAGTTACTACTTTTGCCAGCATAATCACGCTTGTTTGGGCTAACCTCCAAATGGCCGGAGTTCCTGATGATCTCGAGATTCGAATCCGCATGTTGCCCCCAGTGATTCTGGCAGCGTTTGCAGGGTCCTATATTTGGGGACTCCACGACATTCTAAGCCGCTATCGAACGATAGACCTTTCACCGGTCTCTCTTCATCTAGTATGGTGGCGCTTTTTAATTGCCCCAATCCTGGGATATTTGATTAGTCTGCCGTTGATCGACTCAGTCAGAGTGTTTGTGGGCTTCGCAATCGGAGCCTTTCCAGCGAAGACTATGATCGACTTCCTAAAATCTCAAATGAAGAGGTACACGAGTTTGGCGCCAGACGCTCAACGGGGTGAAGAGCCCAACCTCTATAAAGTCCAGGGCTTCACCAAAGAAATGATTGATTATTTGGATGACGAGGGGATACACAGTACTGCTCATTTAGCTCAAGCGGACCCAATCAAATTACTTTTGAGAACTAATATTGAATGGAAGATTATTTTGGATGTGATTGACCAATCGATTCTCTTTAATTATATCGGCGACAAGCTGCGAATACTTTGTCCGATCGGTATTCGAGGAGCCATAGAAGTAGCCATAATCGGGCAGGCTCTGTTAAGTGATAATCAACAGGTTAGAAAAAGGGCTGCAGCATTAGTCAAACTCGTAGCATCTCGACTTGACGAGGCGGATCGTGGAGTCTTGAACCTCATTGAAATGCTAAATGAAGACGTACAAGTTCAGTTTATTCGAGCTCTATGGGGCGAGGCTTCACCACAAAGATACTTGAAAAGACGCGAGGATGTGGATCAGACTTTATCATCAGGTGTTGCTCAGCCTGAGCCATCTCCCAATTCAGCGCCCGCCTAAAGGAAAATTCCGGTGTAAGCCTGCCGCGCTTATCTCATACGACCGCCTCTGGCGCCCGGGGCGCCATTTCCCTAAGCAATAATCCCTCGCCTTCTTTGTGCAGGCATTGTCCCGCAATTTGTCTCAAGGACAGCCAAGTTGCTGGGCTTGTGTGCGAAGTTGACCTCTGGCCCTAAGGAGTCGCTTTCTTTCCTCCAGATCTAAGCCTGGTTCGTTTAGTTCTTCATTAATGGCTGCGATTCTTCGCTTAATGTCCGCGCATCGCGGGTCGGCTGGGCGCTCAATGCGCACAGTGAATCCGCCTGGAATGGCGTTTTTGACTTGCACCGCAATTCCGGAGGCTGAAGTAAATTTCTGTCCGGGTTTGAGCGCGGTTTCGGTTAACAGCTTGACCGGGGCGGTGTTGTTTTGCGCCTGCCCGAGTGGGTCAGTGGTCTGAACTTGATAGACGATGACGCCTTCGCTGCTAATGTTGGCGTCGAACTGATCGACCTTCTGACGTGCTTCAACCATCAGGAACGGAACCTGCGAGCCAATACGCACGGCTGCCACTCTGCCGGACGGTGGGGGCTGAACCAGACCCACTGTGTGCAAATTGTGGTCTTTCGCCTGGCCTGTGTGCGATACGACGGCGGACGCATCGAGCCAGCCGATGGCCGCTTTCGTGTAAGCCGAGGGATGAGTGCCGCAGGAGCAAGCCATCTCGTCGAAGGTACGCATGTTACCGTCGAATGGGTAAAGGTCCTTGAACGCGGTCAGACAGTGCATTAACTCCATAGCCCACACGCCAACGCCTTCAACCATGACGAACCGAGCCCAGAAACCGCCACTCTGAGCCGTGCCCGCGCCGGGTCCGCCGAGCATCACGATTGCCGCGGCATTGAAGCCTTGACTTCGCAACTGAGCACCAAGCTTTCCTTCAAGAAAACCTACTGGCACGTCCTGCTGATCGACGCGCTCTCTCGGCATGACGACCGCATCGAGGTCGGCCCGTCCAGACGATGCGGCGTGGATATAGGCGCGAAGCGAACGATCAGCCCCTGTGGTCGGGTGAGGGTCAAACAGGGCACGCCGCAGTATCTGGTTTTCCCAGTCCGTGGGAATCTGGTCAGGCGGATGAGCGTTCGGGCGGAACACCGGGACAAACGCGATTTTCTTTTTTCCAATCCAAGTCATGTTTTTCCCTTCTTTCAAAAGAGACAGCAGGCCGTGAGAAACTTGAAATGTTCAGCGTGAGAAGGTGGAACCAAACGAGGAACGCAGTCTGAGAAATTCCACTGATCTCCGGGCGCACAAGCGAGCGCATCTGTTAAGTGTGTGCGAAGGGGCAGAAACGTTTCGCCGAATGGTTACCTCTCACCAGTGCTATTAAAACCGTTGCGGTTATTGATCCGCGAGTGACATCAGTGACGTCAATTGTGATCACAGAGGTTCCCTGACCACCGCTAATTTTTCCTGCGCTGACTGACCATGTGTAGGTTACCTTTATGGTTGGATCACCGCCATAAAGATGCGCTTGAAATGTCATTGACTGATTTGATTTAGCGTTTTCCGGACAGCTCACAGCTATCGTAGGGCACGGCCGATACTCTCGTTATACAGCTCCGACACGGTGCAATCGTGACTTTTGTTGAGTCGTTGGCTTTGAGTCCCGTATCGTCATTCACCTCAACGGTCGCTGTGTAAGTGCCATCCGCGACATCACTCAAATCCCAGATCACCTTTTGACCTTCGCCCTGGATACGACCCGCCGATACAGCCCATACATATAGGAGTTTGGCATCCACATCTGGACCACCAGCACTTGCAGAAAGCTCCACTTTGCGACTCGGCGAGCAGTTATCTATAGAATGCATCCAAGGAGGACAGAAATTAATCAATGAGGCGGACGAAGTGATGCGGACGATCGGTGGATCAGAAATCGGCGGAACTCGCTTTCTGAATGGACGGCTAACCGCCTTCGTCACCCAGATAAAGAACCGTCGCACTGGATTCGGTCGTTCTTTCGGCTGCCCTTGAGAAGTTGTGACCGGCGACTGTGCCGGTCTGAATTGAGCCGCAAAACGCGTAGAGCTTGTCGCTGCAGATACCGATACGATAATCAGAAAGGCACAGCAGAGTATTACCAGCATGCAAAACCGAAGCAGCTTCTCAATATCCTTTGTCATAGTCGTCAACACATGAGGAGCCAAGTCCGGTTGAGCCGCTCACGAGACAGAGTTTACTTTCTATGAACCAACAGCTTAACTATCACACCTGCGCGTATGGATGAGTTGAGGGACTTGATTGAGATCACCCTTTACCAAAACAATTCGAATCCAAAGTTCACTAATTCTTACCGTGAGGTGCGTATGATGCGAAGACTGTCACCGACAAACTCGGCTCCTAAACTAATCCTGCTCGCGATTTCATGCGTTTTGCTTCTGCCCGTTACGGTCAGAACTCAACAAACCCCACCAAAGCAAGGAGAGCTGTTGACGATCATCGGTTCTCTCGATCATGCCTTCTTCGAAGCTTACAACAAGTGTGACTTGAGTAAGATCGAATCGATGTTCACCAGCGATATTGAGTTCTATCACGAAAAGCGCGGCCAACTGACGAGTCGACAAAGCGTAATGGAGGTTTTTTCAAAAAACCTTTGCGGCGATAAAAATAACCGCGTGAGAAGAGAGCTCGTCGAAGGAAGTTTGCAGGTTTACGCGATCGATAACTATGGAGCGTTGGCAGTCGGCGAACACCGCTTTTACCTGACGCAGGCGGGACAAAAAGAGAAACTCGATGGTATCGGCCACTTTGCAAATCTGTGGCAGCTTAAAGATGGTGAATGGAGAATGTCGCGCGTATTTAGCTACGGATTTCGTAGCCCTTAACACCCGCGTGCTACACTAGGCGTCATCTGATCACTCTTGCAGTAGCGTTGGATGAAGTATCGATACGTCCTCGCCAACGCCATCAGACTCCCCGACCAATCTTCTTGATCGCTGGTCAACCGAGAAGAGTCTGTCGGAATAACGCCGAAGGCGTTCGCTA
>JBIOUJ010000217.1:0-43636 GCA_044867025.1 Pyrinomonadaceae bacterium
GAAATTAGCGAACGCCTTCGGCGTTAGTTTTCGAATTCGAAGCTCGAAAATATCTCAGTCCCAGGAAAACAAAATGACACCTCAGATCCCCTTTAAACGAAACGCCGTCGAGCCTACGCAATGCATCAAGGATGGATGGGCGATGGTGAAGGACCAGTACTGGTTGTTTGTCGGTATGTCTCTGGTCGGTTTGTTGATCGGATCAGCCGTCCCCATGGGAATTCTCATGGGACCGATGATGTGTGGTTTGTACCTCGCGTTCTTCAAAAGAAGACGTGGCGAGCCGATTGAATTCGGCACGTTGTTCAAAGGCTTCGACTACTTTGGGCCAAGTGTCATTGCGACGCTGCTTCACATGGTGCCGATCATTGCGATCGCGATTCCCGCTTACTTCCTCTTCTACGTGAGCTTCCTACTGTCGATGGCCGCACAGACCGCGACGGACGAACCAAACCCGGCGCCGATGCTGGCTGTGTTCGTCATGTTCGGCATCTTCTATATAGTCTTTCTCGTGATCGTGATCATCATCTCGGTCGGCTTCACCTTCTCGTACCCTCTCATCACCGATCGAAAGATGCAGGGATTCGACGCTGTGAAACTGAGTTTCAAAGCGGCGATGGCAAACTTCTGGCGTATCCTGGGGATGATGATGCTGTCAATGCTGTTGAATATCGCGGGAGTTCTGCTTTGCTACGTCGGTGTGTTTCTGGTGATTCCGATCAGCTATGCGGCGATAGCTGCGGCGTACGAGCAGGTATTTGGTTTGCACGATCCGAACGAGGTCGTTTCCAACTTACCACCACCTCCACCAGTGTTCGAGTAAACACAAAAACGTACAGAAAGCACGAAAAAATGGACCCCTTTCGTGCTTTTGTAATTCGGCTGTGTTCGAGAGAATTGGATTAAAATCCAAATTTCTGGAACGCGAAGAGACCGCCGTTGCATTACATGCCTTAAATTCGCAGTTAACATCGATATCCCTAGATGGCATAGGTCTTGCCGACGCACGTTTTGGCAGGAAGGGCAACAACCCCTCGCGCCCAACCTGCTGCTTCACGATTAACCCGCGAGATCTAGTGCAGGAGGCATAAAGAATGAAAGGCAAGTTGGCTACCAACGTAGTACTTAGTCTGACCATCGCGATGTTTGCCATTTTGGCATTGCCGGTTAACACGCGCGCACAACTGACGCGTGGCGCCGTTTCAGGCACCGTCCGCGATCAGACCGGAGCCGTGATCCCGGATGCGCAAGTAAAAGTCATTAACCCCCAGACCAACGTCACGCGGGAAACGATGACTAATCACGAGGGCTTCTATCGCGCCGGTGCTTTAGAACCCGGCGTCTATACAGTAACAGTAGAAAAAGCAGGCTTTTCCAAGATTGAAAATCGTGCTGTAACGGTTCAGCAAAACCAGGAAACACCTGTCGACTTCGACCTCCAGGCCGGTAACGTCACTGGCACCGTCGACGTCACTGCTGAGCAGGAAGCAATCACTCTCAACAAAACAAATCCGACTATTGGTCTGACGGCGACAGCTCGTCAAGTTGTTGACTTACCGTTGGGCGGCGCCCGCGATGTTAACAACCTCGCACTGTTGTCACCGAACGTCTTTAGCGCACCAGGCTCAACCGGCATTTCAGCCAACGGCCAACGTGCACGTAACAACAACTTTACGATCGACGGCTCGGATAACAACGACCTGAGCGTCACCATCTCTACGGTCGATGTGGTACCCGAGGGTGTTGGCGAGTTCCAGATTCAAACCAATCCTTATAACGTGGAGTTTGGTCGCAATTCAGGTGCGCAAATAAATGTTATTACTCGTTCCGGAACCAACGACTTTCACGGTGACGTTTTCGACTATTACCGCGGCAGCCGTCTCAACGCGCTTGATAACATCGAAAAATCAGCGGGCCTGACGCGCCCTGCGCGCTTCGTGCGAAACCAATTCGGCTTCACGATCGGTGGACCGCTTCACCTTCCTCGCTTTGGCGAAGGTGGACCAGCCATCATTAACGGTCGCGACCGAACCTTCTTCTTCTATCTTTTCCAGGGCGACAGGCAGCGTCCAGGCTCTGGCCTTGGCGCCAACATCAGAATTCCGACACCTGCCGGCTTCGCGGCCCTCGCATCAGTTCCGTTGGGACCGGGCCAAAGCGCTGCTGGCCGTGCGGCAGTAATCGACCGCCTTAGCTTCTTGAACAGCGTCTACCAAAGCGGTGTGCAGTTCCGCAGTCTCAATAACCAGACCGTCAACGGGGTGGCTATCCAAACCGGTTTGACCAACGCTGGTCTTTCGCAACCGGCGAACTACTACACCCATACACTTCGCATAGACCACACGTTTAGCCCGAACGATAACCTGACGGGTCGATATATCTCGAACAAGACGACTGACGTCAACGTAGCCAGCAACACTCAGTTTGGATCGCTCTTCGCAGGCGATCAGAACATCTTCGATCAGAACCTCGCTCTGAGCGAAACCCACATCTTCAATTCGAGGAACATAAACGAGTTTCGCTTCTCTTACGTTCGACGCAATCTCGGATTTCCTGAGAACGATCCAAGCAGCCCAACAGCTACAATCACGGGCCTGTTCACGATCGGTGGTGCGAACAACTTCCCGCAGGGACGAATTCAGGACAGCTTTCAGTTCTCCGATACGCTTTCCTCGCAAAGAGGCGACCACTCGTTAAAGTTCGGCGTCGATATTCGCAAGCTGAAGCTTTTCAATCTTGCGGCTTTCGACTCGAAGGGAACGTTTACGTTTTCCAACTTACAGGCGTATATCAACAACCGCGCCACTACATTCGCGCAGGCGCTTAATACCTCCACCTTCGATGCGCGCCAGCTTCAGCAGTTCTACTTCGCGCAGGACGACTGGCGTGTGACTCCTAACCTGACCCTTAACCTGGGACTGCGCTACGAGACAGCGAACGCGCCTTTCGGGTTCTTTGGAGCTACGGATGCGCAAAGTCTCGCGGCACTTGTGCCTGGGCCAACCAAGCGCGACAACAATAACTTCGCGCCGGCCTTCGGCTTCGCTTATAGCCCCCGACCCGAGAATGGCTTCATGAAGGCGATTTTCGGAGATGGTCTATCCAGCATTCGCGGCGGCTATCGCATTGCCTATGACGTGTTGTTCTACAACATTTTAACCGTCAATGCGTCGAACTTCCCGCGCGTGGTGGTGGGTAACATAGTCTCACCCAACACGCAGGACCTTTACCCAAACACCGCACCGGTAACTGGTTCACCTGTCTTCAATCCGCTTGCCACTTTTGTCAACACACCCGAGAACGCAGTCAATCCTTACTCTCAGCTTTTCAGTCTGACCGTGCAGCGAGAGTTCGGACACGACTACCTGTTAGAGGTGGGTTACACTGGCAGCCGCTCGAAGAATCAAATCAACCAGCTCCAGGCAAATCCCGCACTACTGTCGGCAGCTCAGATAGCAACCGTACAGACGACCCGTAATGCCGACTCGATTCCGACTCTGCAAGAACGACGCCTGTTTCCACAGTTTGGTCCGCGCGTCCTGATTGCGACCGATTCACACGCTAGCTACAACGCGGGATTCGTGAACCTCAACAAGCGGTTCTCGAGGAATCTCCAGTTCGGCATCGCTTACACCTTCAGCAGATTGTTATCGGACAATGATGAATCACTCGGTGTTGGCGCAATCACGGGTGGCTCGCCCCAAATCCCGCAGGACTTCTTTAACGTCCAGGCGGAGAAGGGCCTGTCAGCCTTCGATCGCAAACATCGTTTGGTCGCCAACTTCATTTACGAAGTGCCGACTTTCAGTTCTGACTTCTTCAAACATGGCGTTGGTCGTCAGATCTTTGGCGGTTGGGAACTGTCCGGTATAATCACACGTCAATCGGGTCAACCCTTCACGATTCTGACAGGCGTTGACACGAACGGTAACGGCGGTGGTGGTGATCGGCCGAATTTCAACCCGAACGGGTCGCTGACGCTCGATCCGGTAACCGGTGACTTCCGCACCTTTACAAGCCCGCTCGTTGGTGGTCAGTTCATCGCGGCACTTGGAAATAACGGACTGCCTCTGGTAAACGGCACAGGAAATGGAAACCTTGGAAAGAATACCTTCCGCGCTCCCGGCTTCTACAACACGGACCTGAGCGTGCGAAAGGTGTTTCCGTTAACCTCAGGCGAGGTTCCGCACAGACTGATCTTCCGCGCTGACTTCCTGAACGCATTCAACCAGGATAACTACGGACGACCGACCAACAGCATGACCAGTCCGGATTTTGGAAGGAACCTCAACAATTGGGGAAACCGCACCATTACACTCAGCTTGAAATACAGCTTCTGAGGGTTACCTCGGTAAATATGTAGTTCTTTGAGGGCTCGTCGGTAAGAGAGCCCTCTTTTTGTTTCTACCGGTTGAATCGGAGAACGAACATGAAGAGAGTTAAAACCTACTGGCTTCTCCTTCTGTTGCTGGTGTGTGCGGCAGCTCATTCGGTCGCTGCACAAGATGCCGCCAGTCCTTTGGTGGTTATCAAATTTAGCTGGGAGAAGGAGAGGATTCGTCCCGTCCCGTCGATGGCTAGCCTGGCTTCTCAAGACGAATTGGTTCAACAGTCACGTAGAGAACAACAGCTCCAGGCAGCCAGAAATGCTCAGCAAAAAGGCACCAGTTCCAGACTCGAAACCCAGATGGGCAATCACCAGGACGCCAAAGTCAAGGCGCAGCAGACTGAGCTCCCTCGTGATGGCTATCGGTATAAAGTCTCACTTCGAAATGAAGGTGCGAAGATCATCAAATCAATCGACTGGGATTACTACTTCGTCGATCCAGCCACCAACCAGGAGTTGTCGCGTCACCAATTCACCAGCGATGAAACGATCAAGCCGGGAAAGAGTAAAGACATCAGTGTGCTCTACTTGAAGCCTCCGGTGAAAACTCTCAACGCACAATCGTTGGGGAAAAAAGAAACGGCGGCATTGAAGGCGCAGGTGGTAGTTGTACGGCTGCAATTCTCCGATGGTTCGGTCTGGCAACGTCCTTGAGGCATGCAGGTCGCAGATCTCATCATTCGTGGGCCAAGAGTTGTCCTGCCAGACGTAGTTGCTCCTCGGTCGATTCACATTCATGACGGAAAGATTTTTGCCGTTGCTGAGTACGATCGCGGCGTCGCCGGTTGCGATGTGATCGAAGCCGGCGAAGAGTCGGTGATCATGCCGGGGCTGGTTGACACGCACGTCCATATCAACTCACCTGGCCGCACGGAATGGGAAGGTTTTCAGACTGCTACGCTTGCGGCAGCGGCCGGTGGAGTTACCACGCTCGTCGATATGCCGCTCAACTCGATTCCGCCTACCACTACGCTCTCAGGCTTTCAGACCAAATTAGAAACTGCCGCTGGCAATTGCTTCGTGGACGTCGGGTTCTGGGGAGGTGTGGTTCCGGGAAATACTGCTGAGCTGGCGCCGATGTTTGAAGCAGGCGTTGTGGGTTTTAAATGCTTTCTCGTGCCGTCGGGTGTCGATGAGTTTCCACATGTGACTGAGGAGCACTTGCGCGAGGCGATGCCCGTGCTCACGCGGCTCGGTGCGATGTTGATCGTTCATGCCGAGTTGCCTGGGCCAATTACGACCGGGGGTGTTCCGCCTGATAACTATCGAACGTTTCTAGGTTCTCGTCCACGCGCTGCTGAGAATGAAGCAGTTGAATTGATGATCGCGTTGAGTCGTGAATTCGATACGCGCGTACACATCGTTCACCTTTCGTCGGCGGATGCTGTGCCGCTGTTGCGCCGTGCACGCGCGGAGGGTGTGAAGATCACGGCTGAGACGTGTCCGCACTATCTACATTTCACAGCGGAGGAGATTGCTGATGGCGCGACGGAGTTTAAGTGTTGTCCGCCGATTCGTGAGCGCGAGAATCGCGAAGAGCTTTGGTCGGGCCTCGCAGATGGGACGATTGATTTCGTTGTTTCCGATCACTCGCCGTGTCCGGGAGAGATGAAGCTGCGCGAGAGTGGTAACTTTATGCAGGCGTGGGGTGGGATTGCGTCGTTGCAATTGAGGTTGCCGGTTGTTTGGACTGAAGTGCGGCGCCGCGGGTTTTCGTTGCTCGACATGACGAGGTGGCTCTGTGCAAATCCCGCGGCGCAGGTTTCGTTGGAGTCGCGGAAAGGCGCGATTGCGGTGGGCCACGATGCCGACATTGTGATCTGGAAGCCGGACGAGGAATTCGTCGTCGACGCCCAATTCCTTCACCATCGCCACAAGATCACGCCCTACGCCGGCGAGACGCTCAGCGGCGTGGTGCAAAAAACTTTCCTACGCGGGAGAAAGATATATGATGATGTGCCACGTGGCGAGATGCTGTTAAGATAGCCGCAAAACAGCACAGAAAGGGACACAAAATGACTGCCGATCCTCACAACGGTGATATCTTCGCGCTCTGCGATGTAATCAGAGAAACGGGCTTTGAGATTTACAAGTATTTGCGTAATGGGCATCGTGAACAGATATACGAGAACGCATTGGCGCATCGTCTACGAAAACAAGGTATCCAGGTTCAACAACAGCAAGAACTGAAAGTATTCGATGAAAACGGCACTCTGCTTGGATCTCTTAGGGTGGACCTCCTAATCGAAGACCGACTAATTTGTGAGATAAAAGGCTGTAGTACATTAATAGCTGAACACACGGCACAGTTGTTGGGTTATTTACGCGCATCGAGAATCGAGCACGGTTTGCTGATAAACTTCGGTGGACCACGTTTTCAGATTAAGAAGTATATTGTGAACTAATTTGTGCACCTTCGTGGCATGGACTTTACTGAACTGATCGATCTCGCATCTGAGCGGCTGGGTGGCGCGGTGCTCGTCGCCAACGACGACTTCTTCGCGCCCAAAGAGAACCTCCTGAAGCCCAGCGCGCCCATCTTTATCGAAGGCAAGTACACCGATCGCGGCAAGTGGATGGACGGCTGGGAAAGCCGGCGGCGCCGCACCCCAGGCTTCGATTGGTGCATCATCCGGCTCGGCCTCCCGGGAATCGTTCGCGGCATCGTCGTCGACACCAGCTACTTCCGCGGCAACTACCCGGAACACTGCTCCCTCGAAGGCGCTACTTTCTCCGGCCTGCCAACTGACGCAGAGCTGACCAGCGAAGACGTCCAATGGGTCCCCCTCCTCCCGCAGATGCCACTCGCCGGCGACAGCAAAAACCCTTTTCCAATCAACTACGAAGAACGCATCACACACCTTCGTTTCAAGATCTATCCCGACGGCGGCGTCGCGCGGCTTCGTGTGCACGGCGAGGTCACCCCCGATTGGGACCAACTCAAACGCGCCGGCGGCCAGATCGATCTCGCTGCTGCTGAAAACGGCGCGCTCG
Organism: Pyrinomonadaceae bacterium; assembly: GCA_044867025.1. GTDB lineage: Bacteria > Acidobacteriota > Blastocatellia > Pyrinomonadales > Pyrinomonadaceae > PSRF01. Next base: position 7,382 of record JBIOUJ010000217.1, read on the forward strand.
TACTCGCATGCAGCGACATGTTCTTCGGTCACCGGCACAACCTCATCATGCCCGGCCGTGCAGCCGACATGAGCGACGGCTGGGAAACAAAACGCCGGCGTGGCCCAGGCCACGATTGGACCATCATCAAGCTCGGTCGTCCCGGACAAATCCACCGCGTCGAGGTCGACACGTCTCACTTCAAAGGCAACTTCCCCGAGAGCTGTCTACTCGAGTCGTGCAACGTTGAACGTGCAAACACAGAAGCGTTGTCCGATCTCTCGGTTAAGTGGTCCACCGTCTTGCCACGCACTAAGTTGCAAGCCCACACGCGTCACTTCTTCGACGAGGAGTTGCTCGACACCGGCGTCGCGTCCCACGTTCGCTTCAGCATCTTTCCCGATGGCGGTGTGAGCCGTTTGCGTGTTTACGGAACGTTTGACTAATCGATGGTTCGATGGATTTCGACGAGAACAGTTTGCTGCAATGCTGTGGCTCGAGACGTTGGGCGCGGGAGATGGCGCTGGCCCAGCCTTATCAAAGCCCGGAAACTGTGATCGCCAGGGCGAATGACGTTTGGTGGTCGCTCGATCCCGAAGATTGGCTCGAAGCGTTTCGCAGTCACCCCAAGATCGGCGAGAAGAAGGCTGCTGCATTAGTTTCGGATCAATCGCGTCAATGGTCGGGCCAGGAACAAGCCGGCGTGCGCAACGCATCCCAGGAAACTGTCGACACTCTCGCAGAACTCAATCACGCTTACGAGCAAAAGTTCGGCTTCATTTTCATCATTTGCGCCACCGGCAAAACCTCGGAGGAGATGCTCTCCGCGTTGCGGCAACGCCTCGACAACGATCCGGCGACGGAGCTCCCCATCGCCGCCGCCGAGCAAAGCAAGATTACTGAGTTAAGGCTAAAAAAATTAATAACTTGCGCGTAGTTCGGGGTAAACTAGCCCCGACCATGAGCACCATCTCAACGCACATACTCGACACGTCAAGGGGAGCTCCGGCAAGTGGTGTGGCTGTTTGTCTGGAGATTCAGAACACTGACGAAAGTTGGACCGAGTTGAGCCATGCATGGACCGACACCGACGGGCGCGTCAAGCCGTTCTTTCTCGTCGATCGCCCGGTGAGCAACGGCACTTACCGGTTGGTTTTTGATACCGAACCGTACTTCTCTTCGCTGAGCGTCTCCTGCTTCTATCCACAGGTGACAGTGGTCTTCAACGTTGACGACGGATCCCAGCACTATCATGTTCCGCTTCTGATCAGTCCTTACGGCTATTCGACTTATCGTGGGAGCTGAGCGTTCGCCGACTCATCATGATCATCCTGGATCCCACTCTGAGTGAGTGGCTCAACCTGCTATTTCGCTGGACACACGTCTTCGCCGGCATCATGTGGGTCGGCACGACTTATTACTTCACGTGGCTCGACGCGCGTCTCACGGAGGAAGAAAAAGCCGCGCTGAACACCGGCGTCACACCGCAAGTGTGGATGGTCCATAGCGGCGGTTTCTACGTTGTCGAGCGACGCAAGATCCCCGACCTTGCTTCGCGCACGCTGCACTGGTTTCGCTGGGAGGCGGGGACCACGTGGCTAAGCGGTTTCGCTCTGCTGGTCCTTATTTACTACCTCGGCGGCGGTGCGTTGATCGATCGCGACGTGCGCGACATCAGTGTTGGCGCGGCGGTGGCTGTCGGAATCGGCGTGATCGTCCTGTGCGGTTTTGTTTACGACATGATGATGCTGTCGCCGCTGGGCCGAAACGAAAAGGCATTTGCCGTGGTCGCGTACGTGCTCATCGTGGCTGTCGCGTTTGGACTCACGCGCGTGTTCAGCGGGCGCGGAGCTTACATTCACGTTGGAGCGATCTTTGGCACCATCATGGCGGCGAATGTTTGGATGCACATCCTGCCCGCGCAAAAGAAGATGATCGCGGCGTTGAAAGAGGGTCGAAAACCTGATGAGCGGCTTTCGGCGCAGGCAAAGTTGCGATCGAAACAGAACACGTTCATGGCTGTGCCGGTCGTGTTCATCATGATCAGCAACCACTTTCCGGGCGTGACCTACGGCGATCGTTACAACTGGCTCATCTTATCGATACTCATCCTGCTCGGTTGGATCGCCGCGAAGTTCATTCGACGAGCCTAATCATTTTAAAAACCGAACGTGCCGCGTGCGAACACAACTCACCTGCTGGACCAACTCGACGGCGTCAAAAACCAATTTGCGCCGAACGTCGCTCGTCGCATTGAACGGCTGCTGAGCCAGCTCGCACGCAAAGACTTTAACGACACGGATTCGCTGGTTCGCTACCACGAGATCCTGCTGTTTCTCCGTGCCTATCCGCACAACGCGTCGATTGTTCGACTAACAGAAAAGGAGTTGCGCGGGTTCTCGCGTCGAGTCGCGGCGTTGCGCGATCGAGAGATCGACGTCGCGCCGCTCGAGCATCCGGAAGTTTCGGGTATTGCCGGAACTTCTGTTACCGACACGTTTGGCTTCTACATCGTTCGCAGGCTTTTGCAGACACGTCCGTCACAGGTCGCGCTTGATTGGGAGTGGTTTGAGGATGAGAACCGCCTGGCTGAGACGTGGCCGCGCTTCATGCCGTTGCTGGAAGAAGACGCCACGGTGGAAGCGAACGTTCCTTACCGCGAATGGCTGCGAGCGGCGCGGGGCAACCGTCCAGAGCTGGCGTGGCTGATTGAGCGTTTTGACGAGCTACCGCGCGACGAAAAGGAACGGGCGGAGCTCTACGATTCGCAAAAGCTTTACGTCCAGTGGAAACCAAGCTTTAACTCGACGCGCACCGGCATGCGACTGACCGGAAGAAATCTCTTTTATCATCGCGGTCCATTGATTCAGCGGCGCGAGATCGATCTCAGGCGAGAACTGGAGCAGCCTCCACCGCGTTTACAACGGTTATCGCTGCGTGAAGGTGAAAAGGCGGCAGACATGGCCCGCGAAGCGTCGACGATTCGTTATCGCGAGCTCTATGGTTTTACGCACGCCGATCCGAAGTATGTCTACCACGCGGAACTCGGGCGCGGTGTTGAGTTGTTTCTGATGGGCGTTCCCGCTGAAAAGCGTTTGCCGTTGCGCGCAGTCCATTCGGCGATGATCTACAAAAACGGCGTTCCGATTGGTTACTTCGAAGGGCTCTCGCTGTTCGAACGAATGGAAAGCGGATTCAATCTCTACTACACCTTCCGCGATGGCGAAACCGCATGGCTTTACGCACGAACGCTCAACGTCATGCGCCACTTCACCGGCGTTACAACGTTCGCGCTCGATCCTTATCAAATCGGATATGAGAATGAAGAAGGTATCGCGTCGGGAGCGTTCTGGTTTTATCGCAAGTTCGGGTTTAGGCCTACGCGGCGCGACGTGCTGGCGTTGGCCCAAAAGGAAGAACAGAAGCTCGCCGCGCGAAGTGGTTATCGCACGTCGGCACGCACGTTGAGGAAGTTGGCGGAGAGCCCGATGGTGTTTGAGCTCAACCAGGAGCAGGCGGGTGATTGGGATCGGTTTCAGGTGCGGAACATCGGGTTTAAGGCACAGCGGCAGAAGATTACGAAGTTGCTTTCCCGAATTCTGCGAGCGAAGTTCGCGCCTGAAGAAACGACGTACCTGGAGTTGATGAGACGAGATCTTCGTCTCAGGTACGAGATAATTAGACTTGGATCATCCACAGATTACACCGATTACACCGACTAAACTGACTCTGTGTAATCTGTGTAATCTGTGGATAAACAGTTCTTGATCTGATGCTCGAGAATTTTCGCTTCTGAAAAGTCTTCGAGCTTAGAGAAATACGCAGCCTCTCGATCCAGGGCAGCGCGCGGGACGAGCCCCACAATTTCAGCGCCTTGAATCTCAACACCCAGTGCGTCTGCTTCGCGGCGTACAGCATCGTAAGCCTCGGTCATCCCAGTCACTTCATAATTCACTAGATTCATCGAGACCTGGACGAGGGCGCGCGTGTGCAACCGAAATCCTAACGCTTTCACAAACGGCAACCCACCGTTTCGCGCTCTGATTTTCCTCGCGATCTGGCGCGCGACAGCCATGTCGCTACTGCGCAAGATCACGTTGAAGGCAATCAAGAACGGACGCGCGCCGACCGCGATCGCGCCTGCCGTTTCATGCACCTGCGGCAGACCGGCATCCGGCGCGCGCTCGGGGTTCGTTGTGATCTGTTCGCGAAGCAACTCGAGCGCGCCGCGACGCACATCTTCGAGATTCACTCGATCGGCACGCAACGCCGCCTGCTCGTAGAAGTACACAGGAATGCCAAGTTCGTGTGCGATTGTTTTCCCGGCCTCGTGAGCTAACGCAATGCAATCGTCCATCGTCACGCCACGCACCGGCACGAAAGGCAAAACGTCCGTCGCTCCGAGACGCGGATGCTCACCCTCGTGCGCACGCATGTCGATAAGCTGTGACGCTCGTTTCACCGCGTGCACAGCCGCTCGGACGACCTTGTCCGCTGTTGCTACAAAAGTGATGACGGAGCGATTGTGATCGGGATCGATGTGTGTATCGAGCACGCACGCGGACTCGACAGCGGCGATCGCATCGGCAATCAAGCGCACGATTTCCGGCTTTCGTCCCTCACTGAAATTTGGTACGCACTCTACAAGGCTAGTCATGGCCCGATTTTAAGATTAGCTTGACAGGATTTACAGGATTAATCAGGATTCACAAGATGCCTACCGACCGGTTCATCACCCAACGCAAGACCGCCTGGCAACGCCTCGAGGATCTGCTCAAGTTGCTGGATACAGCTTCGCTCGGCCGTTTGAATAAAGACGAAGTCCGCGAACTGGGCCGCATCTATCGTCGCACCGCGTCGGATCTCGCCATCGCACGCGCCGAGTCGCGCGATCCGCGGCTGGTGAATTATCTGAACAGCCTCGTGATTCGCGCGCACGGCCGAATCTATCGCGCCGACGCACAGGGCGGCAAAAAAATCCGCCTGTTCTTTACTCGTGAACTGCCGCAAACGTTCCGTCGCACGTGGCGCTACAGCCTGCTTGCATTTCTGGTGTTCACGACCTTTGGCGTACTCAGCTATGTCGCCACGCATTACGATCCGGAATTCTCGGAGCTGGTCGGCGTCAACCCGGCGTTTCGCGAAACGTTCATTGAAACGAAGACGCCCTGGTGGGAAGACCTCAACGAGTCGAACCAGGAAGGCGCCAGCTTTATCATGACCAACAATATCCTGGTCACGATCTACACGTTCGCATTCGGCGCGTTGTGTGGAATCGGCACTCTGTTCTATCTCGCCTTTAACGGCGCCAACATCGCTTCAGTGCTCGCACTCACTTATCGCGCAGGTTTCGGCAACGATCTCGTTACCTTCATGGTGGCGCACGGAGTGGTCGAGCTGTCGTGCATTTTTATCGCCGGAGGCGCGGGACTACTGATCGGCAGCGCGATTTTGATGCCCGGCGATCTTACTCGTGCGGACGCGCTCAGAACGCGCGGCATGGAGGCTGTTCGCCTGATGATCGGCGTTGCGCTTCTGCTGGTCGTCGCTGGAATAATCGAAGGCTTCGTCTCGCCCGCGCCGATCGATCCGCGAATTAAATACAGCGTGGCCGCGATCACAGGCGTGGCGCTTTATGCGTATCTGCTTTTCGTCGGCCACGACAGCAAATAAGTTCACAACAGTCCGCGCTCTTTCACTCGCAAATACGTCTCCAACAAAGCCGGCGCCAATGCAGCCGCCGTGACGTCCAGCGCCAAACCTCCGATCGATTCAACCAAACGCAGCGCAGCCTCGCGATGATGGATGATCTCTTCCGCCACCGATTGCGTGAATAGATCGCGAACCGACTCCGGCGTTTGTCGCACGACAGCTTTCAAATCCCGATCGGCGATCGTAACAACGAGCGGCAAATGGCGCGGCCGCAGGATGTGAAGCGACGTCAGCAATTCTTTCGAACCTTCTTCGTCGACAAGATCGGTCAACAACACAACCAGCGCGCGCCGTTTACTGTTTGCCGCGATGAACTCGAACGCGTGCGGATACGAAGGCTCGATCATCTCAGGCTCAACGGCGTACAGAGCTTCGAGTGCCGCGTCGATGTGATCGCGTCCACGACTCGGCGCGAGATAACTCTTGATCCTGCGGCCGAACACCACGAGCCCCGCATTATCACCCGCTCGCGCAGCCGCCGAAAAGAGTGCGAGTGTGGCATGTACTGCCGAATCGAGTTTTGTTTCCTGTTCGATGCGAGCAGTCATGAGTCGCCCGGCATCGAGTGCGATCAGAATCGTTTGATCTCTCTCGATCTGATACTGCCGCGTCGTGAGTTTTCCCCGACGTGCTGTCGCCGTCCATGAAATGTGTCGCAGCTCGTCGCCACGGACATAGTCGCGCATCGACTCAAACTCGCGCCCTTCGCCGCGCCAGGAAGTTTTGCGATGCGATGAAACAACCGAGCGCGCGCCGAGTGCTTTCAGTTCCGCTTCGCGCGCGCGTCGCATGTTTGGATAGACCTTCACCGCCACAGGTTCGACGACTTTGATCTGACACCACACGAGTCGAAAACGCGAACGAAAGCGCAGCGCAGTTTGTCCGAACTCAAACCTCCCGCGGCGCGGCGGTGTCACTCCGTAGATGAGCGTGGCTGTGTCTTGTGGTTCGAGGTAAACACGCGCTTCTCGCATCCCGCTCAGCGTCATCTGCGGCGGATACTCGTCTTTGACGATCAGTGAAACGGATCGATTCGAGGCGTTTTGCAGTTGCAGCCTGACTTCGGTTTCCGCGCCCATCGCGAAGCGACCGGCGAACTCGCGCGAGATCTGAAAACCCGGCGGTAAGCGACTAATCCCAGCGTCGACGATCGCAGCCGCGAGTAGCAAAGCGTCGTACGCAAATGCGAGCCAGGCCAGCCACGGCCGTCCCCATGAGAGTGAGAGAGGGATTAACGCAAGCGCAGCGAGAACGTAGAAGAGTTTGGTGAAAACAAAGCGCACTTATCTCGGCACTTCCGCGGATCGCAGAATTTCAGTAATCACCGCGTCGGCAGTGATGCCGTCGAGTTCCGCCTCAGCACGCAGCGTCAAACGATGACGAAGCACAGGCAGCGCCACATCGCGCACGTCGTCGGGCGTGACAAACTCGCGGCCACGAATCGCCGCGAGTGCTTTCGAACAAAGCAGGAGCGCCACCGACGCTCGCGGACTCGCACCGTAATGAATGAAAGGATGTGCGCGCGTGCGGCGCACCAGATCGACCGCGTAGTGCTGCACGCCGGGCTCCATTCGCGCTCTGGCCACCTCAGCACGGCAACGAAGGATCGCGTCCGCATCGTGGAGCGGTTGAATATCGACCTGGTCCAACCGTCTCGAGTTGAAGCCGGCGTCCCACCTCGCCAACACCTCGCGCTCGTGTTCTTCATCCGGGTAGGCCAGCAGTATTTTCAGTTGAAAACGATCGAGCTGGGCTTCAGGCAGAGGATAGGTTCCTTCGTACTCGATTGGGTTCTCGGTCGCCAGCACCGTAAAGATCGGCGACAGCGGGTAAGCCTCGCCATCGATCGTCACCTGGCGTTCTTCCATCGCTTCCAACAGCGCCGCCTGCGTTTTTGGCGGCGTGCGATTGATCTCGTCGGCGAGAAGAAGATCGGTGAACACTGGTCCACGCCGCAGATTGAAAGTGGAATTCGCGATGTTGAAGACGTTCGTGCCCGTTATGTCCGAAGGCATGAGGTCGGGCGTGAATTGTATGCGACTGAAATCGGCGTTGAGGATTCGCGACAGAGTTTTGACCGTGAGCGTTTTGGCGATTCCGGGCACGCCTTCCAACAACGCGTGGCCCTCCGCCAGCAACGCGATCAAAATCTGTTCGATCGCATCGTGTTGTCCGACAATTACCTTACTTAATTCAGTTCGAATGTGTTCGACGGTGGCTGCGACGGTCTCAGGCATCTGTTGTACTTTGAAATAAAGTTCTCGATTTCGTCAAATCTTTTCTGCTGCTTGCCGCAATTCGCGTGAACGCATGCGCAGGCCGAGATCTCTTTCGACCTCGCGCAGCCGCCTCACCAGATCGATCGACTGACGCCAGTTGATCGGTTCGCCGTTGATCGCCTCTTCGCACTGACGCATGAGAGTTTCCAGCTTCTGTCGATCGATGTTCGAGCGTGCTGCTACACGCTCGGCGATCTCCGACCGCGGGCTGTTGTGATCCACTCCCGCGAATCGAGTCAGAACGCGGCGTGTTCGTGTGTAGATATTCTCGATGGCGAGATCAAACGCGCGTGAACGTTCCTGAAGCTCCGCCATCGACGCAACAAACTCGAGGCTCGAACGACGATCTACTTTCGCCAGCGGCAAAGGACGTCCAAAGCGGCGCGCATTCGTCCAAAGCACAAGAAGTATCAGAAGAGTTATCTGTGCACCCAACGCAAGAACCGGCGTGCCGGCAAAATAACTCGCCAGTGCGTTTCGGCTGACTCCTCTGCCCTGGTGATATTCGTCGAAGGCTACCAGTCCATCCTTATAGACGAGCGTGTTAATAGCAAGCTGCAAATTGTCATTCAACCTTAGTCCACCGTTACTGACGATGTACGGATCGCTGAGCACCACAATCGTACCCTGCCCGTAAGCATAGTCGACGAGCAACGCTCCACTTCCGTCGGCGATGTGAACGATGGGACTCGGTGAGATGTCGGAAGACGGCTCGACGTTAACGTAATTGTCGTTATCGCCTGCAGGAGCCTCGTCGGAGCTTTCGTTATCGGGAGCAACAACCGTGAGCCTTGAAGCAAAGCGAGACGGCATTACCTCCGCAACGTTCCGGGTCATAAGAGTCGGTTGTACCGGATGAACTGCCGTCACCGTGTCGGTCATCTGCTTCGCATCCGCAGGATCGGTATCGAAAGCAGGAAAAGCACCCATCCGTCCCTCAACATTCCAACCCTGTGACTTCGGCACAAGCAGATTTGAAATCGATCGATTGATGAAAACAAAACGCCCGCCCTTGGCAATCCACTTGTGTAAAGCTTTCGCTTCATCTTCGGTGAAAGGAGCCTGTGTTTCGCCAATGACGACGAACGTCTTGACCAGCGAACCGGAATCGCCCAAAAGTTTTTCCGGCGACTCGCGCCATCGAATCACTTTGTAGCCCGACTCGCTGAGAAAATCGTGAAGCGCGCGAGTGCCTGTTGGTCCAGAGTGATAGGTAGAACGATTTGGGGCCATCTCCATGTCGTGTCCTTCGTCCTTCTTGACGTAGGTCACGGCGTTGAGCAGAACAAGCAACCCGATGATCACGACGAATGTGAGAATGATGGTGAGTCGCTGTCGCATCGTCAGTTACTTTCGATTTCCCGGGCCGCGAGATAGCCGGTGCGAAACTCCTGCCAGTCGTTTTCAGTGGCGTTTGCAAAGCCGTACCAGTGGCGTTCAAAACTGTCCGTGAGTCCTCTCATTCGGGAATGAAGTTGCGGGACACTGCGGAGAGCGTTCAGATAATCGCGATTAGTTTTGTGTTGGGCCAGGCTAATGAACCTTCGATCTCCGAGCTCTACCAGCAGCGCAATGTAGGCTTTGCGAATTGCGGCGCGCAGCTCGCCACGACGCGCGAGCTCTTCAGCTTCGGATAACAGGTCTGTGGCCGTCTGCTCGGGTTCGAGTCGTTCGCCGAGAACGATGCGCGGCTCCTTCTTTTTGCGAACTTTGATTTTTCCTTCGCGCTTGAAGCGTTCCATCAGAAGCTTGACGATGAACAACACCAGCAGCAATCCGGCAACAACAACGCCAATTTGCGCGATCAGATTGATCCACTTTGTGCTGTTAGGATTCACATTCGGGGTACGTTTTGGCAAAAGCTTCAGAAGCCAGCGCAGAAAGTCGCCAAGTAATCGCTGGAGCGCGTTTGGACCTCTCGACTGTGTCACATATTCCGGTCGGGCCAGGATCGATTCAAGTCTGCCTTTGGCCCATTCCTTACTGTCGGTAGGACGCGCAGCCCCCTGACGTTCGGCAACTCGTGCTTCAATTGCGTGAAGGCTTTCGAGGATTTGGCTGAGCTTCGCGAAGTCATCACGTTTCATACCGTGAAGCGCGTTGTGTAACCAGGCATTATCGACGCTGCACGACTCACCGTCAGACTCAACTGTCTGGTTTCTCGGCAAAGCAGTGCGAACACCCTCGACCGTTTGTTCGAATCGATTCTCGTAATCGGCTTCACTCTCGTCTTCGCTTTGACCAAGAGTTTCAAGTGCAGTGATCGCGTTTTTGAGGTTTTGCTGGTAATCGGAAAGTGGAATCGCGCGTACACAAACAGGGTACAAAAAGAGAACCACAATAAGCACAAACAGGCGCGCCGCCGGAGGTGGTTTTTTACGCTCAGAATAAAGCGCTGTTCCAAGTGGCGACGAAACGTTGATGTCCGGCATTTCGCCGAGTTGTCGCGCGGCCATCAACTCGATGTCGTAACCTTCATGCCTGACGCGCTCATCGACGTACAGCAGCGACAGGCCCAACATCCATACCGGCGTAAGCAGGATCGCACTCAATGGTCCAAGAATGCTTAAAGCAATTGCATACCACGCCGGCCATTCAGTTGGCTTGGTCGCATCGATTCCGCCCAGTTGACCAAACAAGAGAATCCCCGTCGACAGAATCATTAGCGCTGACTGAGTGCCAAAAGTCGTGAACAACGTCATCGCCATCAAACGACGAACATTGCCTCGCGCAAGTGAAATGCTGCGCCCAATCGCCTCGAAGACTCCTTTGCCCTCGACCAGCATGACTTGCGGTACATACGCCACTCTTCCCACGATGAAAAAAAAGAGCCAGAGCGAAAAACCGAGCGCGAGCAGCGTTCCGATGACAGCGGCAATAACCGCCAGCAGAGATGAAAGAGTCGACATCGCACCTGCGGCAATCAAAGCCACAAAGCCCACCATCTGCCCGGCCGAACTAGCCGCCACCAAAGATCCAAAGATCCATAGCAGAACGATGATCGAAGCCCACACGAGTCCCCAGAACCGCGAGCGTACGGCCTTGTACGTCGCCTGGGCTGTGACCGGATCATTTCGAAGAAGATGGGCCACCAAGGTTCGCGTTGCGCCTCCCATGACCACGAGGATCGAGAGGTATCCCGCCAACATGATCCCAACTGCGACCACTGAAAGACCGCCGTAAACGAACAGACTTGTAGTCTCAGAAGTCTTGAACACCTGCCGCAGACTGAGCGAAAGCAGTATCCAACCGGCAGCGATGATAATGACGGGAGGCGCCGCGGTACGGATCAAAACAAAAAGATGACGACGATAGAGTCTGACTGCACGGTCAATCAGATCCCCGGCGCCGAGAGGTGCGAGAGGAAGTTGACCTGGTGACAGCGTCGACATGCAAAAATTAACTTCGGCAACCGGTCACGGTTCTAATTTGCTTTTTCTTTCTTTTGCTCGTTTCCAATGGTGAAGGCGGAAGGATCGAGCGGAGCATTAAACGTGAAGCTACTTAAGTCGAAATTCCAATCGATCACTGCGGGGTGGAGTTCAGATTGAATCTGAAGGTGAAACTTGTAATTGTGCGGCAGATTTAGTCCCGCCTCTTCTTTGAAATCAGAGAAGACTTCATACGCTTCGACGCGCGCAGGTGCAGCTGATTGTATGGACGCCGGCGGCAACCGGCCGGGAGCACCTCCTATTTTCCGCTGCTCCGATGCATAAACTACGCGGTTGTATTCGGTGCGCACATGTCGAAACGTTTCGGGTTCAAAGAAAAGAATGATCTTTACATCCGAACCCTTGCGCGGAGTGTACTTGATGGCGTGTAGTTGCTTGTCCCCAACCTTTTTCAGGCCACTATATTCCAGCTTCGGATTTCTTTCTTCAACGTTCAGCAAGGGCCACGCTTCTGTTAACGTTCCCCCGACCAAACCTTCCTTGAAGACATCTTCGTGAGACAGGAAGAACTGGCCCAGACAGGTGCGAGATCCGGGTCTGAACTGGCTAACGTGAAGGTTCTTGCCATCGAATCTCAATTGCTCGTACGGATACGCCGGTGTATCGAAGTTCATATCGATCAGGTTCATCTTCCCGCTCGAACCAATCAACACCTGGCCCTCCACCTGACCTTCTCCGCATTGCCGGACCGCAACCGAGGCGTTGCCTTTAATCTGTGTGCCGCGCACGCGCGCTCTCGCCTCGGCAGAGCCAATCGACTCCAGGTGCTTTGCAATGACTTCAGCGGGAGTAAGTTTGGTGTCGGGCTTTGCGTGAACGGTGCAGAAGACGGTGCATGCCAGGATGGCAAGGGAGACGAAGGTTTTCATGGCGTTTTAGTTTACAGGATAACAGGGTTTACAACGTAAAAATTTGAAACGGCAGGAGCAGTAAAAAGGAGCAGGATATTCGGTCCTGCTCCTGTTCACTGCCGCTGCGATTGTGGCGATTGCTAGAACGTAAACTTCCACGCTAGCTGAAGAATTCTCGGATCGAACGCGGTGTTAATCTTGCCAAAGTCGGTGTCGTTGATGTTTTGCGTATTGCCCACCTGGAAATTGGTGTGATTGAACACGTTGAAAGCTTCGAGCCGCAATTCAAGGCCAAGCCGTTCCTTGAATCGAATTCTCTTGATGATCGCCGTATCAACGTTCCAGTAACCCGGGCCATCAACCGGCGTCAGACTCAAATGACCAACTGTGCCAGCCGGTGGATGGGTAAAGAACTGTGAGCTTGCTCTGCCATCTGTGCCGATCAGTCTGGGATCCACAAGCAGGGGAAGTCCGGTAAGGGGATCGTGGAACAATCCCACCATGCCTTGCAATTCGGATAGCGTGAGCGTTGTGTTTGGTGTGTTGTTGCCGGAACGGGCAGCTCGATTGAGAGTTCCGCGTTCGGACGTGAACGTAATCGGCCGTCCTGTTCTGAACTGAGCGATACCGCTTATTTGCCAACCGCCAAACACCTTGCCCGCGAAACCGCTCTTGTCGAGCCATCTCTGGCCAGGACCAAAAGGCAGCTCATACACCGCATTTGCCTTCAGCACATGACGCACGTCCTGGTTGAGACGCTTCTTCTCGAGAACATCGCCGACTTCGTTGTCGAGATATGGCGAAAACTCAGCCTGGGCCTGTTCGGCGTTTGTAAACGCTTTACTCCAGGTGTAGTTGACCTGATAGTACCAGCCGCGGCTGAAGCGCTTGCGAATCTCGGCCTGCAAGCCGTGATAGTTAGACCAACCGGAACTGCCGATGTAATCGGTCACGAAAGCGTTCGGATTAGTAGGCAGGAAGAACCCGGCGCCGATCGTCGATGAATTTGCTCCAATTCTGAAGTTGGACAAACATCCCTGTACCGGATTCTGAATAAAGTACGTGCAGCGAGCATTCAGGTAATTGGAGACCAATTCTCCCACCTGACCTTGCTTGATCAGGTTCAGGATCGTCGCGTCTCGCAAATTGCCACCCCGGCTAGCGGCCGTCGGGTGCCCGAGCAACGGGAAAATCGTAAGCGGTTGGCTACCCGGAATTGCAGCGTTGAAGCGAGCATCAGTGCACTTTTCGAGACCCGTTCCCGCTCCCGAAAGTGTTGCGCCCTGCAACGCGCAGTTGCTCTGTGCTCTCAGGAAGTCAGCCAAAAACCCGTTTTGGAAAATGATTACCTGGTTGGTGTCCAGACCGCGTGTCAACTGCACGCCGCGATTGCCGACGTAGCCAACCGAGAGTGCGGTGTCTTTGAAGATCTCACGCTCGATGCCGAAGTTCCATTGCTCGGCATACGGCGTCTTCAAATTGTACTCTGTGGTGAACAGCGTGGGTGCCTGACTCAGAGCCAGATTGTCTTCGATGGTTCGCGGCATCCTGAAGGTTGGAATCGAGATCGGAACACGTCCGCCGCCACTAACGGTTCCAGTCATGTCCTGAGTAACTCCCGACTGGAGTCCGGCGTTGCCACCAACCGAGGAGTTGTTCAACACAGTAGCGTTGTTGTCGATTGCATACGCGATTGAGAAACCGCCGCGGATCGACGTCTTGCCCGTCTTGAACGGATCCCATGCAAAGCTGAAGTTCGGTGCAAAGTTATTGAGATCCTTCGCCAGGAATTCTCGGCCTGTGCCTCTGCCGGCAAAGTCGAGAAGTGCTTTCGGATCGCGCAAAACATCCAGTGACGTATTGACCGGCATCAGGCCCAACCCGTCTCTTTCAGTGAGTGGACCGATGTACTCCCAACGCATTCCGAGGTTCAGCGACAGATTTTCTTTAATGCGCCATGTGTCAGAACCGTAAAACGCCAGGGTGTTGTAGTCGAGGTGCCGAATTGATCCAACGCCCGGTTTGAAACCTGAGGTCCGGTCCGCGACGTTGAATGTTTGCGTACCAGTGTTGAGGGCACCTGTCAGAAAAGCCAGCAGATTGTTTGCAGTCGTGAATTGTGTACTGGAAAGTCCGCCGGGGAAGTTCGCCGCGTTGTTAACTAACGGAGTTGGATTTGTCGACGCATTGAATGCGACGTTGTACTGCGGAATGATTCCGCCGTCGTTGAAGTTCAGAATTCGTACGAAGCGCGCCGTGGTTCCGGCTCTAAATACGTGGCTGCCTTTGACCCACGTGGCGTGATCAATAAGGTCATGGTTTCTCGGCGCACGGCCCTGTTGGAGAAAGTTCTGAATCGGGTTCGTAAGGGTTCCTCCAACACTCGGAAATCCCAAACGATATCCTTCGTCGAACGTCTCGCGATTGAAGAACAACGGCGTGCTCGAAGAGAAGCCGAACCGCAGTTCATTCGTGATAGTCGAAGTCAGATTCGAGATCCAGGCCAGCGAATAACGCGGCCGGTTCGACTCCTGTCCACCACCCGGCAATCCTGGAAACTGTTCGCCAATGTTGTTCAACTGAACGTCGTTTGGCAGTTTCGACAGGAAGTGCGAATAGATTCCTTCAACACGATGCTTCTGGCTGATCTCGTAGTCGAGACGGAAGCCGATGTTCCGACCGGTGCTGCCGTTCGGCGTATTGAAGCGGAACCCACCCGAATTGCGATTGTCGCCGACAGAACTGTTATTCGGAGTCGGCGTCAGATTGATCAGCTCCTGCATTCGCGCATCGATCGAACGACCGGTCATATTCAGCAGGTTAACGGTGTTGAGCTGTCCATTGTCTGTCCGAACGTAAGTGAAATTACCCGTACGCGCGCCAGAATTGAGAACAATTCGGTTTGGTGTGAAGTCCTGCGTGGTGTCGATGTACTCGAAATAGCCATAGAAGAAGAGCTTATTCTTCTCTGTCAAACGCGGACCACCTTCGCCAAACCGTGGCAGGGCGAAAGGACCACCAACGTTGAAACCATACTGATGCTGAAGCAGCTTCGGCTTCGGAATACCAGTGGTGTTGTTGAAGAACGTATTCGCATCGAATTTATCGTTGCGATAAAAGTCATACACCTCGCCGTGATAAGACGAAGTGCCTCGCGGGGTAAACAGTTTGATTTGCGCGATGCCTAAGCCATCGTCGGCTCCGGCATTCTGCGTCGTCACAGAGAATTCAGCGACGCTCGCCACGCTCGGCGTATTCACGCCGAACAGAGCATCCGTACGTACGAGGTTGTCGTTTATCTCGATTCCGTCCCACGTAATGTTGGAGAACGAACCACGCATACCGTTAATCACCGACTGGCGCGTGTTGGTGTTAGTGTTCACACCCGCCATGCCGCCTGCGAGATTAATGGGATTGCGTCCGTTCAATGGAAGATCCTGAACTTGTTTGACGTCAATCGTAGTTGAAAGCTTGGCGTCTTCGGATCGGATAAGCGATTGCGCTTCAGATGCAGTCACGGAGACAGTTTCCGTTACCCCACCTGTTTCCAGCGTAAGAGAATTCAAGACGACTGGGGCATCGACGTGAACGACCACGTTGTTCACCTGAAGCTTCTTGAATCCAGTCCCTTCGACCGTGACCGTATACGTGCCAGGGCGAACATCGGTGAATACGAACACTCCTTCGTCATTCGTTGTGGCCGTCTTCTGCTCTTTCGTACCGGTGTCGAATAGGGTGACCTTAGCCTGGGGCACAGTCGCACCAACGGGATCTTTCACGGTTCCATTGATTCGACTTGTGACTGTTTGTGATAACGCGAGGGAAGTGGCGCTGCATAGTACAAGCGTACTAAGCAGCACCCGAAAGAGAAAATTCGCGGGAAGCTGAAAACTTCTCATCATGGGCTCCTTCTTTGAGTTAGGGCGCCGGCCCTTGCCCGCAAGGGATCGGGCAAAGATCGGTACTCTCCGAGTTTCTACTTAAACCTACTAGAGGGGTCGCGTGTGGTTTGGTAATACAGACTTAGAACAAAACGGTTCGACAGCACTTCGGCAAGAGGCGTGCCGTTATTGTCAATCACCAGCGTTCGTTTTTGGCTGGTTTTTGACAGGTTGGACTTTTGCCTCATTGGAATTTTTGGATCTTTCTGCAAGTTAATGGATCAAGCCAATAGGGTGCTGGGTCTGCCTCGCAAAGAGACACCGTTGCTCAGCATCTCGTCTTAAGAAGAAAGCCGAACTTATTTCAGTTTCTGGTATGAAATTGGAGTGCCCGCTCTCTCAAATTGGGCGTATGCCCAAGTCGAGGCCAGTCATGAGCCCAACGGGGGCTGGCGACTAAACCCTACAGTTTTGGCTCATTTCTTCGGGCGTGACGCGGCGAATCTTACACGTTTCTGGATTAATGTACAAATTATTGGAGCATAGGTGCGTGTTTTCAGGAGACCGGCTTCACGACTTCCAACTCGAAGTAGAGTTCCTTACCGCGAAAGATTGTCGACAGGTAGAACTCCCAAAACTTCCTCGTGAAGCGAAAGGATGGCCAGCGCTGATCGAGGTTCACGACGAACTCGAGTCCTAACGCGCGCCAGAGATTTGCAAGGCTGACGTGAGTCTGAACCGGCTTGAGCTCGGCCGCCGTGTAAAACGGAAACGGCGTACGCGATGGGATGAAGCAAGTGAATGAATAACTATTGAAGTGATTGCGGTGCGTTGGATCAGTGGCCCAATCAGGATTCGAGTAGTGAGGAGTCAGGATCTTTAATTTGCCACCGGGCTTTGTGATGCGATGCAACTCGTTGACGAAAGCAAGCACGTCAGGAACGTGCTCGATCACGTGACGACAAATAATCTCGTCGAATTGATCGTTGCTGAATGGATATGGAAAGTTGCCGAGATCGTGAATGACGTCGGCATGGCTTCGAGGATTCGCGTCGATGCCGATCGCGCCGGGATATTTGTTTTGTCCACACCCAACATCAAGAACTCTCATACCAACATTGGTTTCGTGCTTAGCAGAGCTGCCAGGTCTTGCAGGTTGACGGCGTGAACAGGTTGGCCCAGAGCGCGTGAGACGTCGTCGAGCTTCATTCCGTCGAGCATTATCGCTTCATCGCTCTTGAGCATCTGTTTTGGTATTACAACAAACTCGCCTGTGACTCGTTCGCGCGCGTGCAGAAGATCCTGGCCGGTGAGCAGGCCCGCGACCGAAACGTCGCCGCCGAAATAACTGTTCTCCAGTGGCTCAACGCTGAGTCTCGTTCCGAAGCGTGTATTCAACTTGTCGATCATTCGCTTGAGTTCGGGAGCGAAGAGTGTTCCGGTGAATATCGTACCCGGCGTATTATTCAAAGAGGCCGTTTCCTCGCGTTCGAGTTGTCGCATGAGGCGTGTGAATTCGTTCGTGAAAGATCGGACCATGCCGACACCGTCTTCGATTTGCGGATAGTCACCGTAATGCGATTTGCCTGGAATGCGACGTCCGGCTCGCAAGTAGATCTCGTCACCTAAGAGTGCGAAGTTGGTTCCGAGCTTGGCGTGTAGTTGCTTTTGAATCGCAACGACTTGATCGATCACGTCGCGACAAAACTCCGGCGTGACGCGCGTGAGTCGTGCGTCAGTGTTGTAGCGCGTTAGACCCAGCGGCACGATCGCCACACTCGTTATTCGCGGATACTCAGCAGCGAGATCGAAGATCGTTTTGTCCAGCACCTCTTTGTCGTTGATTCCGGGACACAACACGACTTGCGCGTGGACTTCAATGCCGGCGTCAAGCAATCGTTGGAGCTTCGTCGAAATGTCAGCTCGCGATTTGTCGATACCAAGCATGAACGCGCGGACGTCCGTGTCGGTCGCGTGCACAGAAACGTATTGCGGCGACAATCGTTGCTCGACGATCCGTCGCATTTCATTTTCGGTGATGGAAGTCAGCGTGGTGTAGTTACCGTAAAGAAAAGAGAGGCGAATGTCTTCGTCCTTAATGAACAGCGACGGTCTTGCGTCTGCGGGGTTGCCGTTGCAGAAACAGAAGATGCATTCGTTTGCACACTGACGCGGAACGATCGCTTCGAAACCGAGTCCGAAGTCTTCGCCTTCCGCGCGCTCGAGTTCGAGTTCCCAATCCTCGCCGCTCTTTTTCCGCACCTCGAGCACAAGCTCCGTCTCGCCGGCAGTCTGAAACCGGAAATCGAGATAGTCGCGAACGACCCGGCCGTTCACTTTTATTATCCGGTCGCCGCTTTCGAGTTCCATTTCGGCGCCCAGACTATTGGGCGCCACTTCACAGATCTCGACGCCACGGCGGCGGATATTTGTGACTGCTGGTGTGACGGCAAATTCGTACATACGCGAACCGGTGAATATATCAGACTCTGCGGCCCTCTGCGTATCTCAGCGGTGGCTGTGCCTCAAAAGTCAGAAATCCTTGTTGGATAAATGTCAGTACCACCTGCGGTAGCGGGTGGGTCAACCATCAGAATTCAAAATCCATAGCAATATCACATGCTCGTCGTCGACCCACCCGCTACCGCAGGTGGTACTGACATTTATCCAAGTTCAACTCCTGACTTTTGAGGGCAAACCCTCAGCGGTTTCTGGGTACTGGTTCATTTTGAACGCCTTCGGCGTTTTTCAACTGAATCAGGAAATAATGACTTATTGGGCTTTTTGATACTCCAGCCTATGAGAAGCCCCATTTCCATTGCCCTTTTCGTGTCTCTCGTGCTCGCCTCCGCATTCAGTGCAGCGGCTCAGGAAACTGAAATCTACCGCGTTGGCGTCGGCGATGTGCTCGACATTCGCCTGCTTAACTCCGCCAACAGCAAATCAACGCTGTTCACAGTTATCGGCGGCGGCGTGATCGACCTTCCCATCGCAGGCGGAGCGGTTCCCGTTGCCGGACTCACGACTGATGAGATTCAAACGCGTATTGCCGCAGAGCTGAAAAGACGAGCAGTAGACGAACACCCGAAAGTATCGGTAGGCGTGCGCCAGTATCTCAGCCACTCGGTAATGGTCACCGGCCTGGTCGTGAATCCAGGAATTCGATTCCTGCGGCGCGAGATGGTTCCGCTCTACGTTATTTTGGCAGAATCACAACTGCGGAACGAGGGTGGGCGTGTTGTCATAATGCGCGGCGGTTCGCCCGGACAGCCTCACGACCTGAGCGATCCAGCCACTTTGAACCTCAACATTCAATCCGGCGACATGATCACAGTAATGACCCGTCCGCAGGAGTTCTACTACATCGGCGGACGCATCACTTATCCCGGCCAGAAGATGTTCCAGCCGGGAATCACCTTACTTCAGGCCATTCTCGCGGCCGGGGGTACCACGCGCCAGGAAAACCGCGTCGAGATCTTGCGCGAAGGCGCAGATCGGCGGCTCGTGACGATTCAATACAGCGTTAAGCAGATCAAGTCAGGCGCAGCGGAAGATCCCAAACTCCAACCAGGGGACCGCATCGAAATCACCCGCTGATTTTGCCTTCTTTGTGCCTGTTTAAGCCTCAATTTCATTGACAATCCCCTCCCTGTTTGTTAGTTATTCAGGGCGCTGCGTGCACCCCTGACAATCCAAAGATCGATACTCGACTTCGATGAATAATAAACTTAAGCCTGCCCTGATTGGTGGCGTCGTTTTAGGCATACTGTCGGTCATACCGTTCGTCAATGCCGGCAACGTCTGTTGCTGTCTCTGGGCGATTTTAGGCGGCATGCTAGCTTCGAAGCTCTACATAAATAACTCGTCGACACCTGTGAACGCAGGCGACGGAGCTGTCGTGGGCGCTTTGGCAGGAATTGTGGGCGCAGTGATCTACGTGATCATCGGAATACCCGTCAACTATGCGATGGGTCCGACGATGAGAAACCTGATGCTTCGCTTGCTTGAAAACGCGGACCCGCGGCAGGCCGATATTATGCGCAGGCAGTTCGAAGTCGCCGGTGATGCGATCGCTCCGCACATTATTCAAGGTTTGATCCTGGCGGTCCTGCTCTTTGTTTTCGCATTGATCGGTGGTCTTCTGGGCGTCGTGATTTTCGAAAAGCGCAAAGGCGGTCCACCGCCGGCCCCTCCGATTAACGTCGGTGGGCCAGTGGGCGGAGGTCCGGGAGGATACGCCGCGTAAGACGCACGCTGACCCAATTCTTTATCTATCCGGAATCTTTCAAAAACTAGTCTTCAGGAGAAACTGAATGTCTCAAGAATGGACTCCCCCGCCCAGCTCGGGCGCGCCTGCTGGTGGCAGCGTTCCTAACTATCTCGTTCCGGCAATCATTTCCTTGTTCTGTTGCTTGCCCCTTGGAATCGTCGCCGTGATTTTTGCGGCCCAGGTCAACGGCAAGGTTCAGGCCGGCGACACGGCCGGTGCACTCGATGCCGCGAAGAAGGCAAAGATGTTCAGCTTTATCGCGATCGGTTTGGGATTGGCCGGAACAATTTGCTACGTGCTGTTTTGGGTGATCATGGGTGTGGGCATGGGCCTGAGTAACAGCATGTAGTTTGTCTTTGCCACTTAGCGTTATTGATTTCACGCGCCGGGCTGATTTCGGTCAGCCCGGTCGCTGCGAGCCCGTTGGAGATCTCAAAAAGATGACCAGATACTGCACAAAATGCGGAGCCATCAACGATGATTTGGCTCAGTATTGCACGACCTGTCAGGCCCCGCTCTCATCCGTGAGCAACAGCGGCGGCGCAGGATATCAACCGATGGAGTCTGTTCACCCCGGCGCGATGACTGATTGGAAAGCACTCGGCGCCGACAAGAAGATTACTGCCGGTATCTGCGCGATTCTCGTCGGCTGGCTCGGAGTACACAAGTTTATCCTTGGATACACCACCGAGGGCGTCATACAACTCGTGCTCGGTGTTTTGACTTGTGGACTCACAAACATTCTCAGCATCATCGAGGGTGTGATTTACCTGACTAAGTCTGACGAAGACTTCGTAAGGACCTACATCCAGAACAAAAAGGGCTGGTTCTAGTTTTCTCTGCGGCCCTCTGAGTATCTCTGCGTCCTCTGTGTAAAAGAAAGGTCTAACGCAGAGGACGCAGAGATACGCAGAGGGCCGCAGAGTCTTTCAAGTCATGTATCGGCGTTCAACCGTCATTGCAATTTGGTCGCTCTTAGCCGCCGGTGCTGCTTATCTGTTTGCGTTTGAGCCTGGGAAGACAGGTTTCTTTCCGATCTGCATGTTCCGGTTTTTTACCGGTTTCACGTGTCCAGGTTGCGGCACTACTCGCGCACTGCATCAGATTCTTCACGGTCATTTCCTGACTGCCTTCACACTCAATCCGCTTTTCATGATCGCGATCCCGTTTTTGTTGTTTGCCTTTCTTCGCTACACAGTGACTGTTCTGCGAGGTGGCGTGCCGCGCCCGAATGCATTACCGGCTTCATACATCTACGCCATATTCTTTGTCGTGCTTTCGTTTTGGATCTTTCGTAACACGCCGTTCTATCCGTTTGTCTCGTGAGTTTTCCATTCACAGGAGGTCTCATGCGCATCCGCGTCGTCTTTCTGTTACTGATGAATTGCATGGTGGTCGCAGCGCAACAGCGACCCGTTCACACCTTCTCGATCGTCGCGCGCGATCCTGATACGGGCGAGTTGGGCGTGGCCGTGCAATCACACTGGTTCTCAGTTGGACCGATCGTCGCCTGGGCTGAAGCCGGTGTTGGCGCAGTGGCGACGCAGTCGTCTGTCGATCCGAGTTATGGAAAGAACGGCCTCGACATGATGCGCGGGGGCAAGAGTGCGCCCGACACGTTGAAAGAACTGCTCGGGAAAGACGACGCGAAGGAAGTCAGGCAAGTCGCGATGATCGACGCGCAGGGACGCGTCGAAGCATGGACCGGCAGGAATGACATTCAGGCAGCGGGACACATCGTCGGCAAGAATTTTTCAGTACAAGCGAACCTGATGCTCAACGACAAAGTCTGGCCCGCGATGGCTCGTGCTTTCGAGGGCACGAAAGGCGATCTTGCGGACCGCATGTTGGCCGCACTCGATGCCGCGCAAGCAGCCGGCGGCGACATTCGCGGTCGACAGTCAGCGGCGCTGATCGTCGTAACCGGAAAGCCGACCGGACAGGCGTGGAAAGATCGGACGTTTGATTTGCGAGTCGATGACAGTCCACAGCCGTTGCAGGAACTTCGCCGGCTGGTGACGTTACAGCGTGCGTACAATCACATGAACGCGGGCGACCTCGCGGTGGAGAAGAAAGACAACGAGGGAGCGTTGCGCGAGTATTCAGCGGCGGAGAAATTAGTGCCTGACAATGCCGAAATGATCTACTGGCATGCGGTGGCGCTGGTGAATATGGGCCGGGTCGATGAGTCGTTGCCGCTGTTTCGGAAGGTATTTGCGATGGACCGAAATTGGATCACTTTGACTCCGCGGCTGCCGAAGTCAGGGCTTCTGCCGGACGATCCGAAGGTGATCGATAGGATTGTGTCAGTGGGGTCAAAGAGAAGGTGAATCATTGGTGGTGATGATGTCTTAATTTCCTCTCTGCGTATCTCTGCGATCCTCTGCGCCTCTGCGGTTTATACTTACGGCCTCTTTTTACCGCAGAGGCGCAGAGGATCGCAGAGATACGCAGAGGGGAAATTAAGAGACTACCGACCAATGATTTGCCTTGACGCCCGGCGACGTCTCGCCTTATAAGAAGAGTCACTTTAGCCCCGTTCCTCCTCGCCCATTTATGTAAGTCGATCGAGGACCCAAAAGCATGCGCACGTTAACCCCCGGCCAGTGGTATCTCCGTTTCACCTGCGAGCACTGTAACGCTAAACAGATCCTGTTTCCCGACCTCTCGCGAGGCGAGGCCAAGATCAAGGCGACCTACGTGGTTGAATGTTCGAGTTGCCTTCATAAAGGCTCTTATGACGGGGACGACATCGAACGCTACCAGCATCCTTTAGACCCGGACACTTGAATCGGCCGTTCGTTGATTGGTCCTTTCAACTACCAAACACAGTCCCATGATGAAGTAAAAAATCGTCACGACTTCAGAGTCGCCCCAGTTGTAATGGACCACGCCGCTCGTGAAAAACCCTATCGCCCCGCCGAGCGCGCCTAGTGCGAGGCCTCTCGAGAAACTGTCAGCCTCACGGCGAATGATTTTCCAAAGCATGCGAACATAAAGACCGATCAAGATCAGCCACAGGAGTAGCGCAGGCACGCCGCGTTCGAGCGCGATTTGCAGCAGGTTTGAATGCATGTGTCCGATCGGCTGCCGGCCGTTGTCAAATAACCCCCACTCGCGCCAGTGACCCTTGATCGAATCGATGCCGACGCCGACGAGAAGATGGCGTGGTTTACTGACGAGCAGTTCGAAGCCTTCCCTCCAAACCATCTGACGCCAGCTCGTCGACTGATCCTGCCGGTCGAAAAAACCAATGCCACGCTTCTGCTGAAGCACGACGACGCTCACCAGGACCAGCGGCAACGCGCACGCAGCGACGATCAGGAGCGTTCGACGCCTCACGCTGAGCGACAGCATCACGACCACCGACACAGCAAACCCAATCCACGAAGCGCGCGTGACTGTCATTCCCAGCGCGAAGACGAGTCCAATCACAGCGAAAATCAACAGGGCCTTTTTCTCTCTGACCGCGAGAAATATTCCTAACGCGAGCGATGCGATCAGTTGCAGCACTTCGGCGTAGGTGACCCAGTGATTGTAGAAACCCGTCGCACGCCAATCGCGGCCGCGCGACCACCCGCTAATGCCTAACTGCTGCAAAACCGTCGTTCCCGGCAGCAACTGTCCACGCGGGACTTCAAGCTCGGGCATCCATTCGACTCGATAAATTCTGACTTTCGCGAACGGTGCTCCCGATGCAAGTGCGGCGGCTATTTCTTCCGGACTGCCGACGTTACGTCCGTCGACTTGCCAAACCGTGTCGCCATCGGCGATCGGAGTCGGCTGGTTCACGCTCCTCGTCCGAAACACTGCTTTTGCCAGCGGACTCTCTTGCGAAACACCCTGGACCTTCACCCCCTTTCCAATTGCAATCTGTCCGGCGGTAAGAAACACATTGATCATGCACGACCCGATCAATGTGAACGCAAGCAGACGGACCAGCCGCAGTGAGTTCACATTTTGAGACACGAGGTAAACGACCGTGAACAGACTCGCCGCCCGCATCTTTCCGATCGACATGATCGGATTGTAAGAAAAGATTCCCGAGATGCCGCTGAGGACGAAGAACCCGAGCAATGCGTAATCAAGCGGTGAGCGACGCAGCGCCGGCCGCGGATAAAACGCGAAGCGCGCGACCCAGAGAGTCATTCCCAACAGCCACGCGATCTGGGTTAATGCGATTGAATGCGGTGCGAATGCGGCAATAATAAAGGTGCACGCAATAATTGCATTCGAAATCTGCTTCGCCATATTAGAATGATTCCATGCGCTCAATCCTATTGATCCTGTCAATCCTGTTCACCCTGTTTATCAGCACTTCCGCACAATCACCGTCGTACGCCGAACAAGTGCAAGCACTCCAGGACGACGCGCGTGTGAAAGCTGCAATCGAATACATCGATAAGAACCAGGACGGAATCCTGCGTGAGTGGATCGCGATCACCGAGATCAACGCACCCTCAAAACAGGAACAGGAACGTGCCAAATTTATCGAAAGTCTGCTTCGCAAGCACAAACTCGACATCCGCTACGACTCCGCCGGCAACCTGATCGCGACGCGCAAAGGAACTGGCGGTGGTCCAGTCGCCGTGTTCGATGCGCACATGGACACAGTCTTTCAACCGGGTCTGAAGATCAAAGCCACCGTGCGCGATGGGCGCGTCTATGCTCCCGGCATCGGCGACGATACGCGAAACATCGAAGCACTGCTCGCGACCATCCGTGCGCTCGACGCGGCGAAGATTAAAACGAAAGGCGACCTTGTTTTCCTCTTCACCACCGACGAAGAAGCCGGAATGACCGGCGCGAAACAGTATACGCAAGATAACAAAGGGAAGGTCGATTACTACATCGCGCTCGACGGCGGCTACGAAGGATTCACGTACGCCGGTATCGGAATCAACTGGTACCGCCATCACTTCATTGGACCAGGCGGTCACACTCGGTCGCGGACTCCTCCGTATTCGGCCACTTTGCCGATGGCCCGAGCCATTGCACGCATCTACGAGTTGCGCGTTCCAACCAATCCTTCGTCAAACTTGAACATCGGCATGTTGGGCGGATCGGAAGTGCCTAACGCGAAAGCTGCTGATGCGTGGTTTTCTCTGGATTTGCGCTCGACGAGCAACGAGGTCATGGCTGATTTGGAAAAGAAGATTGCTGCCATTCTCGACGAGGAAGCGAAACGCGCGGGAATGACCGTGAAAACGGACGTGATCTCGTCGTCGCCCGCCGCTGTGCTTCCGGGCAATCGTGAGTCGCATTTGGTAAAGATGGCGGAGGCGGTGCACCGTGCGATGGGGTTTGATCCGCCGATTGGTAACGCAGGGTCAAACAACTCGAGCGCCGCGCTATTGCAGGGTATCAGCTCGATCTCGACGGGCGCTGGTCCATGCAGCGACGCGCACGCATTAACCGAGAACTGCGAGATTGAACCGTTGTATAGAGGCATCAAAAAGATCCTATTGCTCGAACTCGCGCTCGCCGGGCTGGTCCAAAGTGGACAGGATTGACATGATTTTTCAGGATTAAATCCTGCAAAATCTTGAGAATCATGTCTAAAAACCCCCTCAATGACCCTCGCCGCCTAACATCACAAGGCCGGTGCGCAGGATGATTTTGAGGTCCAGCAACAACGACCAGTTCTCGATGTAGAACAGATCCAACCGAACCATCTCTTCAAACGGCAACCGGTTTCTTCCGGAGACCTGCCAAAGCCCGGTCAACCCTGGTTTCATGTCGAGTCGTTTGCGGTGCCAGAGCTCGTAAGCCTCAACCTCATACGGAATCGGCGGGCGTGGTCCAACGAGACTCATGTCACCTGACAGAACATTCAAAAGCTGTGGTACCTCGTCGAGACTTGTGCGTCGTAAAACCTTTCCAACTCGCGTGATTCGCGGATCGGCGAGCAGTTTGTACGTTGGCTTCTGTTCGTTCCCGAGATTCGCTTCCGCGCGACCGGCGATGAACGCACGTTGATATTCGCGGTGAGCCTCAGAATCTGCACCAGCCTTCATCGTGCGGAATTTGTAGAGCAGGAACAGCCGCCCATCCATGCCGACTCGTTCCTGCGTGTAGAAAACCGGACCTTTTGAATCCAACTTGATGAGCAACGCGATCAAAAGCCATAACGGGAACAGCACTGCGATCGACAGCGCAGCGATGAGCAGATCGAAAGTGCGTTTCACGATTCGTGCGCCGCTCGAGAGCGGCTCGCGGAAAAGCCGGATCATCGGCAGCACGCCGATTTGATCGATCTCGGTTTTGCGTGGAAGGCAATTGAAGAGACTCGGCGCGATACGAAACTCAACACCACGGCGGCGGCCGCATCGCATCATCACTTCGAAGAGTGCGTCGCCGTTCACCTGCGGGTCGGCAATAATCACTTCGTTTGCGCCGGAGTCGCGAATCACTTCGGGCAACGATTCGAGATTGCCAACGACGGGCACGTCTTCGTACGTTAATTGTCCGTCCGCAGTCTTAGTGTCGACTACGCCAATGACGCGATAACCGAGTGTGGGTCGTTCGCGCATCTCGCGTATGAACAAAGACGCTTCAGGTCCACGACCGACAACGAGCGTCGGAATCAAATTGATCTGACGGCTGCGCACGAACGTCTGCACAGATCGCACCACGAACCTGAGCAACCCAACACCCGCGAGCACAAACACAAAATCAAGCACGAAGACACTGCGCGCGTACGAGAACGCTCGAAACTCAAAACCACCGCGATACAGAAATGCCGCCGCCATGATCAAAAGCGAGCCGATCGCGGTTGCTTTGAAGATGCGAATGCCGTCGTCGACAAGTGAAAACTCGCCGCGAACGCGATAGAGATCGGTATAACGAAAACTCAATAGCCGAATCGCGACAATAAACAACAGCAGCGCTCCATACGGCGCAAAACGATTGCTCCACGCGAGGCCGCCTTCTGCTGCAAACACCGGCGCGCTTTCACGAACGTAAAAAGCCAGCATGAACCCTAACGCCGCCATCAACGCGTCAGCAACAACAAGCCCGGCCTTCACGGAAGGCACAATCCAACGCGGCGCACGCCCGGGCACGCGCACAACTGTTGGCTCGATCACTGTTTGTCGGGTTCGCTCTGCTCGCACTTGCTCACTCAAATATGAGTCGCACTACTTCGTCGATCACATCGACCGAACGCCGTGGATTTGCCTTCTGCTTCTTCTCGATCGGCAGATTGCGCAGTTCAGTCGCGTTCGAGATCCGCTGTAACCTGCCTTCGGTAACAAGCTCTTCATCAACCGCTGCCCACTTGCCTGCGTAGATGCTTGCGGCAGGCACTCCAAGTGCCGCCGCTTCCCGATTGATTGTTCCTCCCGCACTGATTACTAGATCGCTTGCTGCGATCAGGTTCGCGCCGTCCAACGGCTCAGCAGGAATGATCAAACGTTTTCCTGTTTTCGGCGAATACGTCGCTCTTTGAGCTTCATTTCGCGGTAGCAGCATCACCTGCACGTTCTCGTTTGTCAGCAACGTCGCCAGTGCTTCGTCAAACAACTCATTCTGAAAGCGGTGATAAAGCGCATCGTGCGCCGGCGGCCGCATCAGGACCAGCACATTATCTGTGTTGACGCCAAGCTCACACAACCGCGCGCCGAACGTCGGGTCGTGTTGAAAGTTTGCGAGGTACACGTCCTCTTTGGTTCCATGGTATCGCCGCACCTTACCGGCGCGCGCGCCGTAGTGTCGCAAACGCGCGGCAGGAAAACTCTTCGGGACGATGATGCGAGAACTGAGACGGAAGGCGAGGTGGTTTGCTGGTTGGTACTCGTAATCCATCAACGTTACGGACCTGATTCCCAACGCACGTGCTGCGAGAATCTGTGAATAAGAATTATGACTGATTGCCAAATCGAAATTACGCCGTCGTGCCCACGCCGCCAACGCCCACGCACGACTCATTATCGTTCCCGCTTTTGCCGACACCGCGCGTCCGCCATGCACGCCGACGACGTGCGGCTGGAAGCCTGCGTCATGCGCCAGCGGAATCGTTTCCGCAAACTCCCGTGCCGTGATCTCCACGCCGTGCCCTTGCGAAACGAACCGGTCAGTTAGCGCTTTGAAAAACGGAACGTGAGGTGAGTTTGCAAGATCAATCCACAGACGCATGGGCGCTTTTTGTGCCTTTTATGGCTACCAATCGATCTCAACCAACCGACCTCGATCGCGGAGCGACGTCTCCGCTGCTTCGATCATGTTCACCATTCGCAGTCCTGCTGGTCCATCTGTCTCCGGCTGCTTGTTGTTCTCGATGCAGTCGATGAAGTGCAGCGCTTCCGTTTGTAACGCTTCGGTGTTGTCGAGTCGCGGCGCCCACATGTCACCTGATCGATAACTCACGAGCAATCGATAGACATCTTCTGGACCAGGCGCGACGCTGATGCCCTTGTCGTAGACTTTTAGTTTTTCGCTCGGTTCGAGATCGTCGTACAAGATCATCTTCTCGCTGCCGCCGATCAACGTGTGACGAACCTTCACCGGGGTCAACCAGTTTACGTGTACGTGAGCGATCTGATTGCTGGCGAAGAAGAGCGTTATGTAAGCGACGTTTTCAGGCTGGCCGGGGACGTGACTGATTCCCGTGGCTGAGATCGCAATGGGTTTTGCAGGAAGCACGCAATCCATGATCGAGAGATCGTGAATCGCCAGATCCCAGATCACGTTGACGTCGTGTTGAAACAGACCGAGATTAACGCGCACGGCGTCGTAGTAATAAATCTCGCCGAGCTCTCCTGACGCGATAAGCTCACGAATCTTTCGGACGGCGTCGGTGTAGACAAACGTGTGGTCCACCAGAAGAATCAGGTTTCGCTTCTGCGCTTCGTCAATAAGTCTGCGCGCCTGATCGGATGTGGCAGCCAACGGCTTTTCGACGAGTACGTGCTTGCCCGCCTTCAGCGCCGCCATTGCGAGATCGAAGTGTGACGTTACGGGCGTAGCGATCACGACCGCATCGATCTGCGGATCGTTGATCAAGTCGGACGAATCGCTACACGTTTTCAGTGCTGGATAAAGTTTTCCCAACGACGAGAGACGCTCTGCGCGCAGATCGCAAACTCTCGCGACGGCTGAATCCGGCGCTGCCATGAAGTTTCGCACCAGGTTCGGCCCCCAATAGCCGTAACCGATTACGCCGACTTTGATCATTTAGTCAGTCTTGTCCTCGAGCAAACGCGCAAGAGCATAAAACATCCATGCCTGAGTCCAGCGCATGTAGGGTTTGCGAACCGTGTAAAAACGTCGTCGTTGATAATAAAAGAAGCCTCGGCTGTCGCGCAGGTTTTGAATAGTCCACGACGCAACACGCTGGGCCAACTTCGAGGCATCCCCGTCCAGCTCACGACATTCAAGAAAAGTGACAATCGCACTCGCAGCCGCATGTGCATCCGCGGGATAAGGGTCGTCATGGTAGTATTTCGGCCACCCCTCCGCAAGAAAGAAGTTGTCTTTCCAATACTCGTAACCGCGTTGTAACGCCGGCTGAAACTCCGATCCACACGAAGACATGTTGATTATGCGCTGCAGTGAAAACAGAACGTACGCGGTGTGAAAATTATCGACCCACGACTGCTTTGGATCCGTGCCATACAACCACGATCCATCTTCTCGTTGATTGTTGACGACGTACCGCGTCGCGCGCTCAGCCGCTTCACAGAGGTCGTGTTCGCCGGAGAGCCTACCGACACTTGCCAACACCTCAGCGGCGAGAAGACTGGCGTTGAAAATACCCGTGTCGCTGTTTGGCGCGTAGCTGAAGCAGAGTTCAGTCTCGTTATCGACGGTTCGAGGCAAGTCTTTCAGTATGAAATCGCAAACGCTGCGCGCAGTCTGTAAATATACATCTCGCGAATCTTGTAAAGCCTGTGCGGCGTCGATCAAAGCCCTCGCCGCGAATGCGGTCGGCACAATCGTCGGCGTACCTCGCTCGGCGAAGAAGTTGCGGCTCTGCCAATCGAAGTTGTAACCCCAGCACGCGCCGCTGTAACGATCGAGCTTCATTGATAACAGTTCAAATAATAAGCTTCGCGCCTGGTCCGCACACTCTTCTGTTTTCACTCTTCGATAGTTTGCGATTTGCGCCAGTGCGAACAATGCGATCCCTTTCGCATTGCGCTCCGGGGGTACGCGCGCAAGCACCCGAAAGTTAGCAGGCGATCGCTTTAAGAGTTGTGTCCAGATGAGACGTGCGTTGCGTGATTTCGCGAGCGGTGTTGCTTGAAAGATGCGGCTGTTCAATGCGTCGAACGGATCGTGTCCGGCGAAGTCGTGTTGTCGGCACCAGGAAAGGAGTTCGTCATACACAGACTGAAAGAGATCGCTCATCGAAGAATTGACGTCTCAATCCGCCTCGGCGTTTCGACAAAACTCTCGTGCCAGAGCTCAAACATCAACAACGTCCAAAGCAGCTTGCGATGATTCGCAACGCCGCGTTCGTGTTCGTCCTGCAAACGCGCGATGTAGTTGGGGTTGAAAACGCCCGCGCGGCGGACGCGCTCCGGTGACAAAAGATCTCTCGCAAGCGGCCGCAACTTCACCTTCAACCATTCCGCCACCGGCACTCCAAAACCCTTCTTGCCTCGCTTGGTCACAAACGGCGGCAACATTTCCTTCACCGCTTTCTTCAGAATGTATTTCGTCTTCTGACCGCGGAGTTTGTAATTGCAGGGCAGCGATGCCACGTATTCCGCCACTCTCGGATCGAGAAACGGCGCGCGCACTTCGAGCGACACGGCCATGCTCGCACGATCGACTTTAGTCAGGATGTCTTCAGCGAGATAGAGACGCGTGTCGACGCTTTGCATACGCGTGACCAGATCGGCACTGTCACACTCGTCTGCAAATTGTCGCGCCTGCGCATAGATGTCGCTGTCGCTTGCGGCTAGCGCGTCTGCGGTTAACAGCTCGGTTTGCTCTTCGGGCGTGAACGAACCAAACCAAACGTGATGCCGCGCGACTGCGTCGTACTTTGCTCCAGTCACAAATCGCAGTGCCTTGTAATCGAATGAAAGATTTTTTGTTTTCACCGGCAGCAGTTTGATGAGTGGCTCGACAACGCTCGTGCGCAACGCCGATGGTACGCGCTTGTAAAACTCGGCCCAGCGAAGTCCTGCGTACATCGGGTAACCGGCGAACAGTTCGTCTCCGCCGTCGCCTCCGAGAGCTACTGTTACGTGCTTGCGTGTAAATCGCGACAGGAGATACGTGGGCACGAGTGACGGATCGCTGAAGGGCTCGTCCATCCATGCGCCGATTTCGCTGACGAGGTTCGCGGCGAGGTTCGCGCTCAGGCGTTCTTCGTGATGATCCGTGCCGAGAAACTTCGCGACGCCGCGTGCGTACGCGGACTCGTCGAACGACGCTTCAGCAAACGAAATCGAAAATGTCTTCACCGCTTCGTGTGAGGCCGCTACCGCAAGTGCAGCAACGGTTGACGAATCTACGCCACCAGACAAGAGCACGCCTAGTGGCACATCCGAAACCAAACGCATGCGCACGGCGTCTGCCATCAGTTCGCGCAAATGCTCCGCGGCTTCGTCTTCGGATGGAACGGGTTCGGCTGTCTTGTAACTGAGGCACCAGTATCTCTCCGTGTAGACTCGGCCGTCTTCTACGACGAGTTTGTGCGCGGCTGGAAGTTTGTTAATGCCTTCGTAAATCGAAAATGGCGCCGGCACGTAGTCGAAAGATAAATATTGTCGCAGCGCCTGTAAGTTCAGCGAAGGCTTCACGGCCGGATGGGCCAACAAGACTTTCGGCTCGGAAGCGAAGAGTAATGTTTTGTCGAAGACGCCCCAGTAGAGTGGTTTCTCGCCGAAACGATCGCGTGCGATCAGTAATCGGCGGTGCCGGTTGTCCCACAAAGCAAACGCGAACATGCCGTTGAGTTCGCGGATCATTTCGTCGCCGTACTCTTCGTACAGATGTGGAAGGACTTCGGTGTCTGAAGCGCTGCGGAAAGTGTGGCCTCGTTTTTCGAGGTCAATGCGAAGTTCGCGATAGTTGTAAATCTCGCCGTTGAGAACAACTGTGACGCTCTTGTCTTCGTTGAATGCCGGTTGCTCGCCGGTGACGAGATCGATGATCGCCAGCCGCCGCATTCCGAGTGCGACTCCGCTCGTTACGTACGAACCTTCCGAATCCGGACCACGATGGACCATGCGTTCACACATCGAATGCAGCAACTCGCGCGCGCCCTCTGGAGGCGGAGTGTGTGAATTAAGACTGGCCCAACCTGTGATTCCGCACATAAATTATTCTTCGTTGAAGCCTAAGCGTTGGCGCACGGCGTAGATCGTTTTTGCCTGCGACTCGTGATACGTGCGCACGAGCATTTCCGCGAGCAGTCCCATCAGCAAAAATTGAACGCCGACTGCGAACATGACGACACTCAGAATCGGCAACGGCGTTTGTACGAAGTCTGCTTTGTGAACGAGCTTGAGAAAGACGGCATACAGTCCACTTAATATTGAGACGGCAAACGCCAGCATTCCGAACGACCCAAAAACGTAGATCGGTTTCGTTTGATATGACGCCATAAACTTGATCGTCATCAGATCGAAGACAACCTTGAGCGTGCGTGAGAGTCCGTACTTTGACTTGCCCATCGTGCGCGCATGATGTTTGACGGGGATTTCCGTGACGCGCGCACCTGCCCACGCGGCGTAAATCGGGATGAAGCGGTGCATCTCGCCGTACAAGCGTACGTCCTGCAACGATTCGCGCCGGTAGGCCTTTAAAGAGCAACCGTAATCGTGAAGCGGCACGCCGCCGATCCAGGAGATCAAACGATTCGCGATCATCGAAGGGATTTTGCGCGTGATCATCTTGTCTTTGCGGTTTTTGCGCCAACCGGAAACTACGTCGTAACCCTCGTCGAGCTTCTTTAACAAACGTTTGATGTCTGCCGGATCGTTCTGAAGATCTGCATCCATCGGAATCAGCACTTTTCCTTTGGCGGCGTCGATGCCGGCTGCCATCGCCGCCGTTTGGCCGTAGTTTCTCCGGAGCACAACCACGCGCACGCGTGGGTCGAGGTCGGAGATCTCGCGCAGGACCCTTAGGCTGCCGTCATTTGAGCCGTCGTCGACGTAGACAATCTCTGCTGAACGCCCGAGAGATTTCAGCGCTTCGTTGAGCTTTGCGTGCAGCGGCATAAGGTTGGGTTCTTCGTTGTAGACGGGTAGGAAGACCGAGATTTCCGGGTCACCGACCGTCGGGATGGCGGCGGGCTTCAGTTCTTCCTGTGCGTCGAGAATCTTCATGAATCGTAGTGTAGGACAATTCCCCTACAGGTGTGCATTCGTGGTGACGTGCTCTCGCGGCATTTTAGCAGGTTAGGGATTCGCCATGCGAAACCACTCAACAAAGCGGTGCAGGCCGTCTTCAATCTGGGTTTTTGGATCGTAACCTAGCAGCGCGCGGGCCTTGGAAATGTCGGCAAAGGTTTGCGGAACGTCGCCGGGTTGCGGTGGCTGACGGTCGATCGTCACCGGCATGTCGAGTTCTTTCTCCAGCAACGAAATCAATTCGTTCAGTTCCACGGTGCGCGACTCGCCGAGATTGAACACTTCGTAGTCGCTCTGGTCGTAATGGATCGCGGCCACGACGCCGTCAATTATGTCGTCGATGTAGGTGTAATCGCGGCGTGTAGTGCCGTCGCCAAAAACCGGGATTGGTTTACGCTCGGTTATTAGTTTGGCGAACTTGTGAATCGCGAGATCAGGGCGTTGGCGTGGTCCATACACCGTGAAAAATCGAAGACACACGCAACGCAGTCCGTAAAGATGCGAATACGTGTGGCAAAGAAGTTCGCCGGCGCCTTTTGTTGCGGCGTACGGCGAAATGGGTTGGCGTATGGGATCGTCTTCGCTGAACGGAACCTTCGCGTTGATTCCGTAGACCGACGACGAGGAACCGAAAACGAATTGCTTGATGTTGTTGTGACGTGCGAGCTCGAGCAGGTTTAACGTGCCGCTAACGTTTGTTTCGTTGTAGAGCTGTGGTTCGGAAAGCGAGGGTCGTACGCCTGCGCGGGCAGCGAGATGGACTACGCAGTCGAAGTTTGTGTTTCTGAATAGTTGTTCCAGCGCTGCACGATCGCGAATGTCTGCCTCTGAGATGTTGTAACGTGGGTCTTTGAGGTGCTCACGAATGTTGGCACGTTTGATCGACGGATCGTAGAAGGCGTTGAAGTCGTCGACGACAGTGATGTGCTCGACGTTTGTCGACAAGAGTCGATCGACGAGATGCGAGCCGATAAAACCTGCTCCGCCGGTGATCAATAGGTTTCTCATTTGTGGCTCGTCATTTTGTAGCATAAATCCACAAGTGCCAGCCCCATCGCGAGGCCATTTGCGACTCGAGCGAGCGAGGAAGGAGTGGGCCGAGCACTGGCAGCCAGCGTTTGTTCAAGAAATAAGTGCGCAGTTCGACGTGCGTGAAATCTTTGAAGAGCTCGCGCGCTTCGTCGCGGGAATAGACGCGCGCCAGAGGGTTTCCGGCGCCGTCAGTGTTGCGGCTCAGGAATTCCTCGGAGCTTAGGTAGTCAGGTTGTACGTGCAACTGTCGCGCGTGTTCGCGTAGGGAGTCTTCCGGCTCGCCCGTTAGGAGACGAACGAATTTTACGCCTGCGTTCCAACGTAGGAGGTGTATGCCTGTGCGCCGGAGCATGGAGATGTTGACGCGGTAGTTGTAGGAGTCGCGATGGTAAAGCATCACGACGGCGCGACCGCCGGGACGCAGCACTCTGTGGATCTCACGAACGGCGCCGGCCGTATCGGGCGTGTGATGTAACACGCCGTGGGAGTAGACCACGTCGAAGGAATTGTCCGGGAAGTCGAGACCTTCTGCGTCGGCGACGCGGAAGGTGCCTCGCAGATCGAACAGTTCGAAACGCTTCTTTGCGAGGTCGACGGCAGCATCAGTCAGATCGATGCCGGTGTAGTCGGCTCCTGCTTTGGCAAACTGAGCGCCATCGGTTCCGAGTCCACAACCGATTTCCAAAACGCGCAGGTTCTTCGACTGTGCAAAACCCGCGGCCTCCGGGATGTGCCATTCCTTACTGTAACGATGCTCTTCGACAAGTTCGAAAAACTTGCGAGAGCCCGAAGGCGCGTCGGCAAATTTGGTCCCGCACGGATGTTCCTGCCAAAACGCCCGCACGCGTTCCTTGAGTCTGGAATTCTGTTCTGCCATGGTCGAAGCAGAACAGAATACCAGCGGGAGAAGGTCGCGACCAAAAATGGTCTGATAAACAGACCGACAAAATCCTGGACGCCGAGCGGCTTCATTCCGAGTTACATCTCTCCTCCACTGCCTTGCGCCCCAGGCCAGCCTTGCTGGGCGAAGCCGCTTGAGGCACAAGGTGCAGCGAAGATCGTTGGGGTGAGGTTCCCAAATCCGGTTGAGGACACCCACCTGTCCACCAGTTGATTTTGCCCCCTCTCTCAACTGGACCGGATCAAACGCTCGCGAGAAGTTCTCGGTTTCTTGCTATTGTTCAGAGTTGCTCATAAAATCGCGCAGCCCCTTGAATAGCAGTAGCGTTTAACGACGTGGGAACTATACTCAACGCTACGAAGAAAATCCTTAGAACATTCTCAAAGAGTTATTAGCTCGTTCTCAAGGAACTTATGCCTCATAACCTCGCCTACGAATTTGGACCTTATCGTCTCGACCTCAATAAACGTGTGTTGATGCGTGTCGCTGAAACGATCTCACTCCCGCCCAAAGCCATTGAGATACTGATTCTGCTCGTTGTGCGTGCCGGGGAGCTGGTGGAAAAGGATGAGCTGCTGAGAGCAG
>JBIOUJ010000218.1:0-4711 GCA_044867025.1 Pyrinomonadaceae bacterium
GTCAACCATTGCGATCATGCGTGATTGTGATCGTTGACCCACCCGCTACCGCAGGTGGTACTGACCTCATCCAAGTGCGGCTCCGGCTGTTTTCGGGGGCAGAACGGATCGTTCTTGGATGAGGTCAGTACCACCTGCGGTAGCGGGTGGTCAACCATCGCGATCATGCGTGATTGTGATCGTTGACCCACCCGCTACCGCAGGTGGTACCGACCTCACCCAAGTGCGGTTCCGGCTCTTTAGAAAAACAACCGCCCGAGACGCAGAGTCAAGCAGAGTCGAACCCCCATTAATTGACACGAATGGCGATTGTGATTAAGGTATCGCCTGCTCCAGCCCAGCTAAGACCTCCCAACCAGTGCATTCGTGATTCCCCCGCTGTTCCTCTCTTTTAGAGGTGGCTTCGGCACGTACATGCCCGACCACGCCGTGTCTGACCCTTCCGTTCAAAGGAGATTCACCGAAAATGAAGCGAACTCTTATCAATCGCTGTGTGGCGATGGCGATCATTGTGTTGCCGCTACTACTGGCGAGCGGCTCCCGTGTTTTTGCACAGAATTCCAATAACAAGGAAGTGCCCGTGAAGGAATTGTTGAGATTGCCGGGTCGAGTTTTGGCGGAGACCAAGTCTGCGCGTCCGGAGGGAGATTTAAGGCTGACTGGTTACCGCGTTGAAGAACTTAAACTGCCGCGAACCTTGGATGTCGAAATACGCGGCCAACAGATCGCTGTCGACCGAGCATGGCGAGTGACTGTCACGGGTGGTCCATTCCCCGTTCGCGCACTGCCGGCGGTCATCTGGATCGACGATCAAATCGTGGGTAACGGCATCGAGAACGAAGCGCTGTCGCAAGTCACTGCCATCACGTTCGACAGTTCGTTGATACGTGAGGGCGGTGTCGTCTCGATCTCTTATGGTGAAGACAAACAAACGCGTGTAAGAGTTTCACAGCGAGTCCAGTTGAAAGGAGAAAACCGATGAGAGCCCTTCGAAACTACATCCACGCATTTTGTCTCACGGCTTTGCTCCTGGTCAGCGCTGGTATTGCGTTCGGACAAGTACCGGATCCCGGCGCACCTGGACCATTGGCTGTAACGCGCGAAGAGTACAACTTCGGAGATACCGCGTTTCAACCTAGCAATTTCCCCGGACCAGTGGAGCTGCTGGCTTCGATTCACTATCCGACGAATTTGTCGGGCGGACCTTTCCCCCTGATTGTCCTGCTCCACGGCCGTCACGCCACTTGTTTTGTTGGAGGAACTCAGTTGTTGCAGTGGCCGTGCACGGCTATGAATAGTCAACCGATTCCGAGTTATAAAGGTTACGATTACGTTTCAGAAGTTCTCGCGAGTCACGGCTATGTCGTGGTCTCAATCAGCGCGAACGGAGTTAACGCTGTCGACAATAGCGTCCGGGATCTCGGCGCGTTGGCACGAGCCGAGTTGATTCAAAAACATCTCGACATCCTGAAAACTTTCAACACCACTGGCGGCACGCCTTTCGGAACCAAGTTTGTCGGCAAGTTCGACATGACAAGGATTGGCACGATGGGCCACTCACGCGGCGGCGAAGGAGTGGTGCGACACTACGTTCTCAATGATTCACTCGGCGCACCATACGGCATCAAAGCCGTATTCCCGCTGGCGCCCGTCGACTTCAATCGGTTCGTCGTGAACAACGCGGCGCTCAACGTGCTGCTGCCGTATTGCGACGGCGACGTGAGCGATCTGCAAGGCGTTCACTTTTACGACGACGCTCGCTACAACGTACCCGGAGATCTGGCTCCCAAGCATTACGTTCTCGTAATGGGAGCTAACCACAATTTCTACAACACGATCTGGTCGCCTTCGAGTCCTTTTCCGGGCGCGACAAACGATTGGCTCGCATTTGTAGCGGGTGGACACTCCGACAGCCAATGCGGAACCGTCGCAGGCAATCAGAGATTGACGGAAGCACAGCAGCGCGGCACCGGCCTGGCCTACATGTCAGCGTTCTTCCGTGCTTACGTCGGCGGTGAAAATCAGTTCATACCGATACTGACGGGCGATGCTCCACCGCCACCTTCAGCTCAAACGAGTAATCTGTTTGTGTCGTATCACGCGCCGGATGATCCAACGCTACGATTGGACGTTAACCGGCTACTGAATGACACCAATCTGACCATCAACACTTTGGGTGCAGCGGTGACGCAAACTGGTTTGACACCGTACGAGTTATGTGGCGGTGAAGCGCCTCAACCGCAACGGTGCCTGCCCGACGAGCCAAATGCACGGCAACCGCATACGACGCCGAGTGCGCGTTCGCCGAAACGAGGTTTGAGTCAATTAAAAACCGGTTGGAATAACCTCACCGGTAATTACAACAACCAATTGCCGGCGGCACTGGGGAACGTTTCCGGATTTCAGGCGATTCAGTTTCGCGTCAGTGTGAATTTCGCTGATGCTCGCAATCTTGCAGATCTCGCGCAAGAGTTTCGCGTGAAGTTGACTGATGCTTCGGGCTCGAGCACGTCGGTGCGCGTGAGCGATGTTTCACAGGCACTGTTCTTCCCACCGGGCAAAGTTGGACCAGTTCCCAAGGTGGTGTTAAATACGGTACGCGTGCCGTTGAGTGCTTTCGGAGGTGTTAATCTCAACTCCGTCCGTTCGGTGCAGTTCACGTTTGACGAGCGTTTGCAGGGTGCAATTCTGGTTACGGATGTCGCCTTTGCTTCAGCTCCACAATAAGAAAATGGGTTTAGGCGATTTTTCGGAACTACTGGAAATCGCGAAGCGCGCGGCGAGTTCGGCTCGCGCCGTCCATCGCCGCGCGTTAGATCAACATGACGTCAAGGCCGATATCAAGAGTTCAGATTACGATCTCGTGACCGACGTCGATCGTGAGTCTGAAAAGGAACTAGTCAGAGTCATTCGCGCTGTGCGTCCGAATGACGAGATAATCGGAGAAGAGGGAACGACGTTACGTGGCGACTCGGGCGTGCGATGGATTCTCGATCCATTGGATGGAACGACAAACTTCGTTCATGGATATCCGATGCACGCGGTGGCTGTCGGTGTTGAAGTCGATGGTGAGAATGTTGTCGGAGTAGTACACGACACGTTCAACGATCTAGTTTACGCGGGCGTTGTTGGCGAAGGAGCCACTTGCGACGATCGGAAGATCGGCGTGCGACGTGAATCAGATCTCAAGCACGCGCTGATCGGAACAGGTTTTCTTCCTAACGAAGAGGTGCGCCGCGCGCAAGCCGAATTGCTGCGACACGTTTTGCCGCGAGTCAGAGATGTTCGTCGTAGTGGTTGTCCGTCGCTCGATATTTGTAGTGTTGCTGCCGGAGCGCTCGACGGGTTTTACGAATGTGGACTTGGTCAGTGGGACATCTCCGCGGCCTCTGCTATAGCGAAAGCAGCGGGTGCAAAAATCACCTTGCTTCATTCCGTGGTATTTCCAAGCCCCTTTCTGGTCGTGGCAAACCCTGCATTAGAGCCCACGCTGGTTACGTTACTTCGTGAAGCCGGTGTTTAGCCACAAAAGGCACACAGGAAGCGCGGACTGAAATATTTTGGGTACCTCATGCCATTAATAGGTATGAGTATAGCCAGTACCCTAAAAAGGCTATCACCGCCTCTCTATCGCCTCCGTATCTTCGTGATTATCGTCGCGTTGCTCGCCCTTCCGTTTGCGATTTATTACTTCCTGTATGTCCGCAGTCAAACGGCGTACTTCACAGACCGAAGCTTTCGAAAGCTGTCTCTTATCAGCAGCCAGATCACCCTGAAAGTCGAAAGCGCGGGTTCGGTATTGAAAAACACCAGCGAAAAATTTATCCGGCCGAAGTTTCGTGATACGGAAGATGCCGTCCCCTTCGATCCCGCGCTCAAACAGCAGAATCTCGAGCGATTGAAACAGAACTTCAAAAAACTCAGGGAACAGGGCCCGTCGATTACGCCTATCAACATCGACACCGAACCCTGGACCGAGAAAGTTTCGCCGGGCACCGTCACGCTGACCGCCGTCAAGTACGAGGGGGATTCCTCGTGGTTGTATTTGGACTACTTAGCTGAGGGCCTCGTCGAAAAGACCGTAATCAGAGTGCAAGCAAAGGTCGATGTAAACAAGCTGATTCAACCTTTTCTTTCCGCACGCGTGGGTTCCGATCCGGATCAATTTCAAAACATCCTCATCGCCGAGGCTGACACAGCTCGCGTGATTTTCCAGCATGACGCAACGCAGATTCGTCTCGCATCACTCGACAAGCTGCCTTCGGCTGAAGACAAGAACAAAAAGATCGACCTTAAGGAGATCGCGCAGACCAGCAACGTGGTCGACGTCTCTCTGGCGGGCTCGAATTACAAGCTGTTTTCTCACCCGATCAAATTATCTTTACCGTCGAGCAATGCGAGTGCACCAGACGTCACGTGGATTGCAGGTGGTCTGGTCAAATCCAAATATTTGATGAGTGAAGCATGGTCCATTTCCATTCCATACACGCTTCTGATCATCTGTGGTTTTCTGGCAGCGTTGCTCGTTTTTAGTTGGCCGTTCTTGAAGCTGGTTTTGGCTGGTCCAAAAGATCGATTTAGACCAACAGACGTTTACTTCCTCGTGTTTGCGACGATCGTGGTCCTTGCCGTGTTGACCTGCTTTGGCCTCTACGGATACGTCTATTCCTCGATTGAAACGCAGATGGACGAGCAGGTTGGAACTCTGGCC
>JBIOUJ010000219.1:0-8862 GCA_044867025.1 Pyrinomonadaceae bacterium
TTCGTGTGTGCTGCCATCCCACGTTTGCCGCACGCAGAACGCTGACCTGGTTATTGCTTCTGATGTTTGGGAGTGGAGTTCCGTAATGCGTTCGTTAGGGTGTTCTCCATCAGAACGGCATTGGACCACTCAAGCCTATCCGTCACATTATAGGTTCGCCCTGGCCCAGACTGAGATCCACATTCAGCCAGAGATACCGCTCGCAGGTTATGTTCCCGGCACTGCTGCCATTGAACGGCTGATTGCCAGGGGAGAACGTGCAACCTACCAGGCACTCGAATCACTCTCACGAGCGCAAGCCGCGTAACT
The DNA here is from genome assembly GCA_044867025.1 of Pyrinomonadaceae bacterium. Taxonomy (GTDB): domain Bacteria; phylum Acidobacteriota; class Blastocatellia; order Pyrinomonadales; family Pyrinomonadaceae; genus PSRF01. The sequence goes on from JBIOUJ010000219.1 coordinate 310, forward strand.
GTCGGAACAGTTTTCCCGCAAAGGCGCAAAGTTCTAGTTATCCCTGCGCGAAAGCTCGGGAATGAAAGAACCTCTTTGTGAGTTCAGAAGCGCCGGCGTAGAGCACTGTGATGAATCCCAGAAGCAGAAGTGATGAGATTGGCAGCGGTGTTAGACCGAGCAGGTTGCTTAGCGGACTATAAGGTAATGCGAGTGTAATGACGAGCACGATGATCATTGCCGACAACAATGGAGTGCTCGGCATGCTTGAATAGAATGGTTTCCAGGTCCGCATTACCAAAATGATAAGGACCTCCGTCATTACCGACTCGACAAACCAGCCAGTTCTGAATACTTCCGGCGTTGCTTTGAGAATGAACACTAACGCCGCGAATGTCAGAAAGTCGAAGATCGAGCTAACCACGCCGAAAACGATCATGAAGTCTCGAATGAATGCGATGTTCCAGCGTCTCGGTCGTTCCACTAACTCCGGATCCACAGAATCAGTCGCGATTGCCATTGCCGGGAAGTCAGTAAGGAAATTGTTCAGCAGGATCTGTTTGGGAAGCAGCGGCAGAAAAGGCAGAAACAACGCTGCTCCGGCCATGCTGAACATGTTGCCAAAGTTGGCACTGGTGGTCATGTAGATGTATTTGAGCGTATTTGCAAACGTCTTCCTGCCTTCACGAACTCCCGCAGCCAACACACTCAAGTCTTTCTCAAGCAACACGATCGTCGCGGCCTCTTTGGCCACGTCGACGGCGCTGTTCACAGAGATTCCGACGTCAGAGGCGTGAAGCGCCGAAGCGTCGTTGATGCCATCGCCGAGGAATCCCACTGTATTGCCGGATTTTCTCAAAGCCAGAATGATGCGTTCCTTCTGGCTGGGTTCAATTTCGGCGAAGACATCAATCACATTTGCACGTGCTCGCAAAGCATCATCACTGAGTAGATGGACCTCAGCGCCCGTCAAAACCTTTGGTTCATAACCGAATACATTCCGCGTCACACTGGTAGCAATGTGAACGTTATCACCTGTAATGAGCTTCAGAGTTACGCCGAGCCTTCTCAGATCATCCAACGCCTCAATCACTCCTGCTTTGGGTGGGTCGAAGAAGACAAGCAGACCGAGAAATGTCATTCCAGCCTCGTGCTGTTTGCTGATCTGAGAAATGTCACCCAGGCGCTTATAGGCAAGACCCAGAGTGCGGAAGCCATCACTACCCAGTGATTTGCATTGGCGCTCGATATCATCGCGACAGCCTGCGATATCCTGGCAGCCGTTCGTCAACTCAACGCAGGAACAAACGTCGAGGACATTGCTAACGGCACCTTTGGTAACCATGAGGTGCGCCTTATCCTTCAGAACCAGAATGCTCAATCGCTTGCGCAGGAAGTCGTAGGGCACCTCATCAACTTTGCGATAACCGGTAAGGTCAAACCGGCCATGAGTGCGAATCGCTTCGTCGATCGGGTTCGTGAAACCGGTCTCGTAAAACGAATTCAGGTACGCGTAAAAAAGAGCTTTCTCGTTAGGTGTGCCTAGTGCGTCGATCGCTCCACGGAGCTTCACGGTTCCCTCGGTAAGGGTCCCAGTCTTATCGGCGCATAAGACATTCATGCTCCCCAGATTTTCTATCGAAGCCAGTTGCTTGACGATAACTTTTCGGCGAGCCATGTGTACGGCGCCGACTGCGAGGTTGATGCTGATTATCGCCGGAAGTAATTCGGGGATTATTCCGACCGCAATTGCCAATGCAAAAAGAAACGAATCGATTACCGGTCGCTCGAGGTAAACCGTAATGCCGAAGATTACGATCACGAGAATCAAGGTTACTTCGGTGAGTAGATAACCAAAGCGCCGGACGCCGTGCTCAAACTCCGTTTCCGCCGGTTTCAAACGTAGTCGCTCGGATACTTTGCCAAATTCAGTTGCCGATCCAGTGAAGATGATGAGTGCTCGCGCACTCCCGCTTACTATGTGTGTGCCCATGAACAGAGTGTTCGTCCTTTTCATGAGCGGCGCTTCGCCGGCGATTGTTCCTGCCTCCTTTTCTGTGGGAAAGCTTTCTCCAGTAAGGGCTGCCTCCTGCACGAATAGATCTTTGGATTCGAGAATTGCTGCATCACCCGGAACAATGTCGCCGGCATTGAGCAAGCAAATGTCTCCAGGTACCACATCGAACGCGGGCACGTCGATTTCCACACCATCGCGCACCACGCGGGCTTCTATCGTCACGATTTTCAGGAGACTTTTGACAGCATCGGTGGCGCGCTTTTCCTGCCAGAACCCAAGCACGCTGCTGAGCAGCACTATGGCAATGATGATTCCCGCATCAACCGGTTCGCGCAGGAAGAACGAAAGAATCACCGCGCCGAGGAGGATCAGAATCAGCGGGCTTTTGAATTGTGCGAGTAGGAGAGTTAAGACATCGGTACGCCTGTGAGAATGCAAGCGGTTTGGCCCAAAGCGTATGAGCCTCTGTTTCGCGTCAGTAGTGGTGAGCCCGCCAGGATCGGCTCCTAGTTGGGCCATCAAATCGTCTGGAGCGAGACTCCAGAACTGTTCCAGATTTCCAACGGAGGACATTTACACCCGGGCTTGGCTAAAGCTGAGCGACCACTCGGCTGAGTTTTTCATTTACCTCGCTCGCTACCGTGTTGATAGTTGCATTGTTTGCTCCTACCACGGACAGCATCGTCTTCGCATCGATCGCTGCAACTACAGATTTTCCGGCTTCGTCAGCTTCATAAACGACTACATTGCAGGGAAGCAGCAGTCCGATACCGATCTCCTGTTGCAGAGTCTTGTATGCCAGAGGTGGATTACAGGCGCCGAGAATCACATAATCGCGGAAATCCACACCGAGTTTCTCTTTAAGTTTCTCTTTGATGTCGATCTCACAGAGCACGCCGAAGCCTTCTTCTTTGAGTGCAGCCCGTGCCTTTTCGACAGCCTCTTTGTAGGGAAGATCGACGGTTTTGCTGAATCCGTATTTTGAATGTTGTAATTGTTGAGCGCTCATCTTCTTTCACCTTTCCTGGTTATTCCTTTTCAAGGCCACAGCGGTAACTTTGTATTCGGGACTTTTTACGTATCGATCCCGATGTGGACTGGTCACGCGATTGAGAAATACTTCCGCAGTGTGAAACGTCGCAAACAACTCTCCTGGTTTTACAGTTGATGTAATTCGAATCGGCAGTGTCGCTTCACCGTAACGACTACGGAGGTGAACGCACTCTCCGTCGTTGAGGTCCAGTCGTTTTGCGTCATGGGAGGATATGTCGAGCAAATCAACGGGTCTCAGCTTCACATTCGCTGTGCGCATCGTCATCGTTCCCGCGTTGAATTGATAGAGAGTTCTTCCGGTAATCAGCAGAAGCGGAAACTCTTCGTCAACAATTTCATCGGTTGGACGATAAGGAACACGGCGAAGCGCAGCTTTTCCGATTGGAAAGCTCTCCGTGTGCATTACTTCAGTTCCGGAATGACAATCGTCTGGACAAGGCCACTGTAAACCACCATCTTCCAGACGTTCATAAGTGATGCCACGACCGGCGGGCCAAACGGAACGTATTTCGTTCCAAATTTCTTCAGCGGAGTCGTAATTGAAAAATTCGCCTTTGCCCATGGCTTTAGCAACCGCACAAATGATTTCCCAGTCAGATCTCGATTGACCAGCGGGCTCGATCGCCTTTCGGATGCGTTGAATACGGCGCTCGGCATTCATGAAAGTCCCGTCTCTTTCAAATGAAGAGGCAGCCGGCAGAAACACTGACCCAACCTGGCGAGCCGTCTCGTTCATAAACATGTCCTGGACTATGACCAGATCAAGAGACCGCAACCCATGCTCGGTTGCAGTTGCGTTAGCATTGGTCAGGGCAATGTCGTATCCGATGGCCCACAACGCCTTCAGTTTGCCGGCAGCGGCAGCGTCCATCATCTCGAGCAGGTTGAGGCCCTGGTTTCGTGGGACTGATGCGCCCCAAACACTTTCGAACAGTGGTCGCGCATCGTTCAAAGAAACACTGCCGGTGAGAATACCTGGATCGCAACCCATGTGTGCTGCGCCCTGAACGTTGTTCTGGCCGCGAAGCGGGTTGATGCCGGTGCCCGGCTTACCGATGTTTCCGGTAAGCAGAGCGAGATTTACCAGACACATGACCCCTTCAGTGCCCTGTGTGTGTTCGGTTACTCCCAAACCATGAAAACACATTGAAGGTTTGGCGCCGGCGTAAAGTCGAGCGGCTTCGCGGATGAGATATGCTTTGACGCCGCAATCAGCCTCAACCTTCTCAGGAGAAAACGGCCTGATGAAGTCGCAGAACTCATCCCACTCGGCTACGCGTTCAGTCGTAAACTGAGTGTCAAAAAGTTGCTCTTCAACAATCGTGCAAGCCATTGCGTTTAGAAGCGGAATGTTTGTGCCAGGTCGTGGCTGAAGGTGAATCGCGGCGTACTGACTAAGCTCGATTTGCCGAGGATCAATGACGACGAGGTTCGCGCCTTTCAGAGCTGCTTGCTTGATTCGTGCGCCGACTATGGGGTGGTTCTCGGTTGCATTCGCCCCACAAAGGAGAATCGTTTGCGCCTTTTCGATGTCGTCGTAAGAATTGGTCGCCGCGCCGGTACCCAGCATGATTTTCATCGCGGCGGCTGTGGGCGTATGGCAGACTCGTGCGCAGCTATCGACGTTGTTCGTTCCGATCACGACGCGCGCAAATTTTTGTGCGAGGTAGCTTTCCTCGTTTGTTCCGCGGGCGGAGCCGAGCACCGCAATGCTACCTGGTCCATGCGTTTCGGAAATGCGTCGCAGAGATTCGGCGGTGAAGGAGATGGCGTCTTCCCACGTTACTTGTTGCCACTTGTTTCCTTTCCGAATCATTGGTTGGGTGATCCGATCCGAAGCAGAGACAAAATCGAACGCGTAGCGACCCTTTACGCAGAGATGACCGCTATTCACAGGTGCGTCATGTCGAGGCTTTATTGAGACGATCCGATTCTGCTGCGTGCCAACGTCCATCTCGCAGCCGGTGCCGCAATAGGGACAGGTCGTCCTGGTCCAGCTTGAAGGCATTCCATAGGTGAGAAGTGACTTGTCTTCCAAAGCTCCGGTTGGGCAGGTGTCCACACAAGCGCCGCAACTCACGCAAGAGCTATCCTGCAACGTGGTCCCTGAATCCGGAACGATCCGTGTTTCGTGGCCCCTGTTGACCATTTGCCAAACGAACTGGCCCTGCACTTCATCGCAAATGCGCACACAGCGGTAACAAACGATGCACTGCGACATGTCGACGTGAATGTAAGGATGTGAGTCGTCAAACAAGTGCGGCTCAGACGATCCGGTGAAGTCGCTTTCGGATAATCCGTATGCCCGGGCGTACCGGTAAAACGGTTTTTCGGGAGTCTTTTGCAGACCATCTCCGGGATGATCCTGGGCCAGCATTTTCAGAATCATGCGCCGCTCATTCTCGAGTGCGGGAGTGTGTGTTGAGATCACCATCCCATCCGTGAGCAGGGTATTGCACGCTGTGAGGGGATGCAGCTTTTTCTCGATTTCGACCAGGCACATGCGACAACTGCCGATCGGTTTCAATCGTTCGTCGTGACAGAGCGTGGGAATATCGACACCAATAGCGCGGCACGCATTCAGAATCGAAACGCCAGGTTCAAATTCAACTGCTCTTCCGTTAATGACAGCTTTCGTCAATTCCGATCTTTCTCAATTTCTTAATTGAGCCATTCCTGTATGTGCCGGACGCGCGACCAGCACCGGGCAGGGAGCTTGTCTTAAAACGCGATCGGTATTTGAACCGAAGAGCACACCGAGAATAAAGCGCGCACCACTGGCGCCCATGCAGATGAGATCGATCTCGTGCTCCTTCGCATAGGTCAGCACCTGCTCGTATGTCTTACCGCAACGCACGGCGTTAACAACCTTGCACCACAGGAATGCCTCCTTCGGGACGGCCGACTGTAATTGGAGAGCTGCACTCTTGTAGTTGCTTTTGGAGCCTGCATCCGCCCATGCGATTTCCGGTTCGTTGGCTTCTTCGGAGCTTAGAACGTGGATTAGGTGTAACTCAGCCTGGTATTCCTGGGCCAGGGAAATGCCGTACTTCAATGCTCGTTGTGACGGGGCGGAAAAATCGTGGGCAACGAGGATCCGGTTGAGATCGATCTCGCCGGCTGAGAAGCTCACCCACTCGCGTTCTTGTGGATGTGTGATCAGCACTGAACAGGGAGCGGTACGTGATACTGTTTCGGCAGTTGAGCCAAGGAGTGCGGCCGCGCGCGGTCGACGGCGTGAACGCATCACGATCAAATCCACATGCTGCTTCGCAGCCTCACGCACGATGGTCTTGCCAACATTATCTACGTTCTCAGCGACCAAGCCTTCCCAATTCAGTTCGGAAAGACTTTTCAAGCCCAGATGTGGAGCGAGTGACGCGATAAACAGTGAATTCGTGCCGGCAGATTGTTCGTTGTGGCCGTTGTTGTTGTGATTGGTTTCGGTTTCCTTGCAGTAGAGAACGAAGAGTTTCGCGTTGTAGACGGATGACAGCGCTACCGCATACTGCAAAGCCTCGTCTGACTCCGTCGTCAGGTCTGTGGGGCAGAGAATTCTTTGAATAGCAATCATGAGAGCTCTCCTTCACAAATTGGTTCGCAACGCTTGTGCCCGAGCCGAAGACCTGATTTCAGCCGAATCTTGCAACGTTGGAGTGGAGTGAGCGGCCCGCTGCGGAAAGTTCCCGGTTTGCTGCGCGAAAGCTCGCAGCCAAAACGCAGTAAGTTCAATTCCTCTACGATTTATCGTCCGCAAATCTTCATACGTTGTCTGCTGCTTCGAGGGATTTGAGGGTTGCACTCGAACAAATGTTAAGCAGCTCTTGCGGCCACCGGAAGTCACTAAAGCAGTCTTCATTGCGTGCGGGCTCTGCCGCGCCGTTCACCTTGGGAGTTGAAATGAAAACAGTAACGAAGGCCGTCCGCCGAAAGCCATAGAACAAGTGTAAGTTCAAACGCAATCATTAAACCCAGCGCGAGCAAACCCACTAACAAGGCATGCGCCGCGAGTTGAAATTTGCGAACCAACCACCTTGCCGCCAGCACGATGACCACGAGCATCACTGGAAATTCCATCAACTCAGCCAGGCGCACACCGAAGCGTGGAAGGAGAAAGAGGATTCGAATAGGCCCGAGAACAAATCCAGCACCGAAGACCAGGTGCAAAGTAGACCACCGCAGCTTTCAGAATATTCACCAGCTCATGTTGTTCCAGTTTCATTGAAGTAACTTCTACTCGATTACAAGCACGCCAGCACCACGAATCGAATCACTCTTCAAAGCAATCAACGCTTCGTTTGCCTGATCGAAGGAGAAGGTTTGGATCTGCGTTCGTACGGGAATGCGAGCGGCTTCAATCAGAAATTCGCGGCCGTCCGCGCGGGTGTTGTTCGCTACACTTCGGACCATCCGTTCACCGTAGATCAGTGAATAGTCAAACGACGGTATCGAGCTCATGTGAATCCCGCCCAGGACCACTGTCCCTCCCTTTCGAATTGCCCTAAGTGCAAAGGGAACAATCTCTCCCGCGGGTGCAAAAACAATTGAAGCATCAAGTTTTACGGGAGGCTGCTCAAAAGTACCGCCGACCCACGTTGCTCCGAGTTCGTTAGCGAGCGCCTGATGGCGTTCACGATCGCGAGTACATACATAGACCGCCGCGCCACGAGCGCGTGCCAATTGAATGCAGACATGGCCCGCAGCGCCGAAGCCATACAGACCAAGCCGCGCACCTTTCCATTCGTCATGAGTGAGTCCGGTCAGACGCAGGCACCGGTAACCGATGATGCCGGCGCACAGGAGTGGGGCTGCCTCCAAATTGTTGAAGCTGTCTGGCAACGGGTAGGTGAAGGCTGCGGGCGCGGTTGCGTATTCTGCGTAGCCGCCATCTGTGGTCCATCCAGTGAACATCGCTTCGTCGCACAAATTTTCTCGACCGGCAACACAGAACTCACAGACGCCACAGGTTCGATTCAGCCAGGCCACTCCAACGCGATCTCCAATGTCAAAACCCTCGACACGACTACCAAGAGCAGCCACGCTTCCAACTATCTGGTGACCGGGAATTACAGGTGAACGACGAACCGGCAAGTCGCCCTCGACTACATGCAGGTCCGTACGACAGATGCCGCAAGCAGCTACTCGTAACAGGAGTTCGTCATCTGACGGCGTGGGCACAGCCCTCTCAGTTAGATGGAGCGGATGGTCACTGACGGGCGCCGGTTTGTTCAGAATCCAGCCTTTCATGTTGATTAGAGATTTAGAAGTCTTGCCAGCCATCCGTGCTTATCGAACCCGCAACAGGGACGGATGTTGGAATTCCTTCGCGCCTGTCAAAGGTTGCACGGTGGCCAGTCATCTTCTCGATGTGTATACGAAAGAAGATGGGTGTCAATGAATGCGGTTGCTCGCGGTGCTCTTGCGAAATATAGGCGGGTTCCCACCACATTGCGCGCTTTTGAAGAAATGCGTGCGCCCTCACGCGTTCCTTCTCATACTCGGGC
>JBIOUJ010000220.1:0-3846 GCA_044867025.1 Pyrinomonadaceae bacterium
CCAAGCTAAAGCTTGAACTCTGAACGGTCTTCAAACAAATGCTGCGAATACTTCGTTCGACAGCAAAGCGCCGGTGCGGGTCAGTCTGATCAGATCGCCGTCAAACTCGAGCAGACCTGCTTTGCAAAACCGATCGAGATCCTCAGCGTGCTCGTCGCGGAGATCGACGCCAAACGATTCATGATACTGCCGCACGTCAACGCCGCGCATCAATCGCATTCCCAGAAACAGCGCTTCGGCACGCACATCCGTCTGGCTCAACTCCTGTTCTTCAACAACTGGAGACATGCCACTCTCGACCAACTCGACGTATTTCAAAACATCTCGATGATTGGACCAGCGACGCACCTGACCGTCGTAGGAATGCGCCGAGCATCCGAAGCCATAATAAGCCTGGGCTGTCCAGTATTTGATGTTGTGTCGCGAATGGAAATCGGGCCGGCAGAGATTCGAGATCTCGTAATGCTCGTAACCAACGGCCAACGCCTCCTCCAGCAGCCGCCTATACATAACCGCGGCTAGGTCCTCGTCAGGAACTGGCTGAAGCCCGCGGCGAATGTGTTCTGCCAGAGGCGTGCCTGAATGAACTTCGAGCAAGTAAAACGAGAGATGCTCAGGTCGCAGCTCGAGTGCCTGTTTGATGTTTCGCTGCCACCGTTCGAGTGTTTGGCCCGGCAGTCCCGCAATCAAGTCGAAGCTGACGTTTTCAAAAACAGCATTGCGGAGATCCGCAAAAGTTCTTAACGCGTCTGCGACCGTGTGAGAGCGGCCCAGCTTCGCAAGCTCTGCATCGTCAAACGTCTGTGCGCCGAAGCTTGCGCGATTGATTCCCAAGCGTCGAAATTCGCGCAGCTTCTCAGGCGTCGCACTTCCCGGATTTATCTCGAGAGTGACCTCTGCAGTCTGTTCTATCTGAAAACGATCGTGGAGCGACGAGATGATGCGATCGAGTTGCGAGGGTTCGAGCAATGAAGGCGTACCGCCACCGAAGTAAATCGTGTCGACACATTCGCCCACGAATCCCGTCGATGCGATTTCCTGAACGATGGCGCTAACGTATCTTTCGGCGAGCTCACGTTGATACAGACCCGTCGCGAAGTCGCAATACGAACAACGTGAACTGCAAAAAGGAATATGAACGTAGACACCTGCCGCACTCATTTAGTGTGGATAATAGCACGCATGTGTATGATTTCATTTCCACGCGTATCGTTTGACAACTCTTCTCATTCCCACATTTAGCGATAAATCCCGTTATTCGGCCTTCGCGTGGTTGGCACGCGTGTTGAATTAGCCATCGGCAGTCATTAACCATCGAACATGGGAGGATAGTGAACATGGCAGATGACAGAATGAAGGACGACGATCTCCGGAACATGGGTGGCAAGGGCCAGGGACAGGACTACGGTCAGGGCCAGGGCCAAGGCCAGGGTCAGCAAACACCAGGAAGAAATCCACAAGGTGGCCAGCAAACAGGTGGTCAGACTGGTGGACAGCGAGGTCTGGACGACGACGAATTTGAGAGTGGCCAAGATTTGAATACCGGCAAACAGTCCGGCACTCAAAATCGTGGTGGCCAGAATCGCTAATCGAAACTCTCTTCTTTTCTGCTTCGAGCACGGTCCGTATGGGCCGTGCTCTTTTTTCCTCTCTCTGCGGCCCGCAGAGGGGTGCGCACTCCAAAAGACCATTACTTGATCCGACGCAAACTGCCGTCACCACTGATCGACTTGCTCATCGTGCGTGCAACGCGTTCAGCTTCCGCGAACGCTCGCAAAAAATTCTCGCCGAGTATCTTTCTGATATCGCGTTCGCTGTAACCGCGTTTCAGCAACTCGTAAGTAATATTCGGAAGCATCGAAACATCCTGCGCGCCTTCGGGCATGTCGTTCGCCCCATCGAAATCCGCGCCGATGCCTACGTGATCGATCCCCGCAACTTTAACGATGTGATCGATGTGATCGATTAGTTTTGAAATCGGCAGCGGTGGCAACGGGTGGGCGGCTTCAAGCTTGTCGCTCTCTTCCGCGCGGCGTTCGGGATCGTTCTTGTATTTCTCGTCGATCGCATCCTGCAGTGCTTTCAACCTCCTATCGCGTTCCGCGCTTTGCGGCGCCACTGTCTTCGCGTCGACAAACACGGTGTAGAAGTTGACCTGGACCACGCCGCCGTTTTTCGCGATACGCTTGAGCAAGTCGTCAGGAATATTTCTCGGCACGTCGCTGAGTGCTCGCGCAGACGAATGCGAAGCAATGATCGGCGCTTTGGAAATGTCGAGTGCGTCGCTCATCGTCTTGTCCGAAACGTGCGAGACGTCGACGAGCATTCCTAAACGATTCATCTCGCGAACGACGTCCTTGCCAAAGTCACTAAGACCGTTGTGCTTCTTCTCACCGCGACCCGCATCGGCCCAGTTGTTAGTGTTGTTCCAGGTGAGCGTCATGTAACGAACGCCGAGGCGGTAAAACTCGCGCAACGCCGGCAAAGAGTCTTCGATCGCATGACCACCTTCGATTCCCATCAACGCCGCGACCTTCCCTGTTCGCTTTGCGCGGCGAATATCGGCAACGGAAGTCGCAAACATCAAATCGCGTGGATGGCGCTCAACCGCGCGATAAACGGAATCGATCATGTCTAAAGTGCGACGCGCGGAACCACCGTTCTGGACGTACCACGGTTTGACGTAGAGCGAAAAGAACTCTGCTGTGAGTCCACCCTGCTTCATTCGAGCGATGGTCGTGCGGTAGGGAGTGGGTGGCGTTCCGCTCAGATCGAAATCGTCGTTGGTCATGGGTGTCGTCACGTCGTTGTGGGTGTCGATGACGATTGCGCGACGATGGATCTGGAGCGCTCGCTGCCAGAGTCTCTCGTCGCGCGTTTGGGCTGCCACAGACGGCACGAGGGACAATCCCACTAACCAGACGCCAAGCAGTTTTCGGAGTTTCATGCGTTCACCTTTCATTTTGGGGCTGGGCACGAGCATAAAGTGTGGCACGCCACGTTGTCACCTCAGTTCAGCGCGCATTATTATCCCGGTGTCATGTCAATTCTGATTGCTGAAGATAACATGGCCCAGCGCCACTACCTCCGCGAGATTCTCGAGAAGGAATTTCCCTCGCACGTTCCGGTCTTCGAGGCTGGCGACGGCGAGGAGACCGTGAAAATCGCGCTGGGCGAGAAACCCGATGTCTGCATTCTCGACATCCAGATGCCAAAACTCTCGGGCGTTAAAGCAGCGCGTGCCATCTGGCGCGACTTCCCAACAGCGCGCATCATCTTCTGGACGCAGTTTCCACACGAGATCTACATCAACGAGATCCGCATTCATGAGCGGCACAATGAACTCGATCGCAGTGCCGCCCAGGTGGATGGCGCCGAAGATGATGCCTGTCAGCACGGCGGCAGGCAACATCCCGAGCGACCGCCGCAGCGCCGTGAAGCAGAAGCCGCGGAAGAACAGCTCCTCGGCGATCGGCGCGACGACGCAGACGAGCAGCGCGACCGCGACGAGCGCCGCCGTCGAGCCGTCGACGCCGAGCTCCTCGGGGAGGTCGTCCTCCTCGGTGATGTCGAGCACCGCGGACCAGAGCGCCGAGAGCGCGAAGAATCCGAACCACGCGAGCGCGGCCCAGCCCGCGGCGCTGCGCAGCCGCGTGCGCCGCAGGCCGAACGCCGCCGCGCGCACCGGCGGGTCGAGGATGTTCGCGAGCAGCACCGCGGTGCCGATCAGCGCCAGCACGGAGCCGGCCGCCCAGCCGAGCGTCGCGCCCAGCGCGATCGAGTTGTTGACGGCATGGACGACCATGCACGGCAGTATGGAGCGAGCGAGCACGTAGAGGACGCACA
>JBIOUJ010000221.1:0-8420 GCA_044867025.1 Pyrinomonadaceae bacterium
GGACGATTGGCCCCTGAGGTCTCGGTTCGAGAGGAGCGATGACCGGGTCGACTCAACTCGGTAGTGTCTGAATTTGAAAATCTTCTCTGCGGTCCTCTGCGTATCTCTGCGTTCTCTGTGTTTAAGCTGCCTTTAACGCAGAGTACGCAGAGATACGCAGAGGACGCAGAGAAAACTCTTTGAATTACGAGCGCGAAAACAGTCGATACGCAAAATAGATCACCAACCCGACTGCGGCAGCGAGCGCGGCGGCTTTGGCTTCAGCCCAGGTGCTGTTCAGCAGTAACCAGAGCATCAGCAACAGTGAAAGAATCGCGATCACCGTCCCGCCTGGTAGTCGAAATGCCGGCGCCGGCGCCCCTGGTCTCGCGCGAAAGACAGGCAACGCGATACACGTTGCGCCGTAAGTCCCCAGGCGCGCGATCGTGCTAATCGTCAGCGCCGCGACAAACGAACTCTTCAAAGTCAGAAACAGCATCAACACCGCCGTGATAAGTATTGCCACGTACGGTGTAAAAAATCTCGTATGAATACGCCCAAACACCGCGGGCAACTGCTTTTGCTCCGCCATCGCGAACGGTAGCCGCGACGCCGACAACAACAGGATGTTCAAGTTTCCAGTGATCGAGATGATCGCGCCCGCAGAAATGATCGCGCCGCCCGCCGTTCCCAGAAATCGCGAACCCGCATCGGCCAGCGGTTTCTGCGATTGGGCCAACCCCGGCAACGTTCCCACACACACGATCTGAATCATGATGTAAAGCACCGCGACGACCAGGATCGCAATCAACAGCGCGCGGGGTAAGTTCTTTTGCGGATTCTTGACTTCACCTGCCGGAACCGTCGCCATCTCAAATCCCGTAAACGCGTAAACGAGCAGCAACACCGACTGCGAGAACGCACCCGCCGTCGGACTTGGACCAAACGCGTACGCCTCGGGATTCAGAAAGAACAAACCGGCGGCGATGAATAATACGATCGGTACGAGTTTGCCGATCGTGAACGCGTTGCTGACAATCGCTGCTTCTCTGATCCCCAGCAAGTTGATCATCGAAAGCACCGCGACAACAAACACGATGATCGACGCTCGCCAAACCGGAGTCGTCGCTTGCAGCCAAAAATAACTCAAGTAACTGATCATGAGATTACAGTTGGCAGCGAACGCAGTGACGCGCGCGAGCCAAAACAGCCAGCCGATTTCAAACGCGACCGCAGGCTGGAACGCCTCGCGCGCGTAGAGGTATGGTCCACCCGTTTCATCGAAACGGCTGCTGACTTCCGCAAAGCAAAGTATGATTAGCGCGACAACCAGCGCGCACGCGACGAAGGCGATGATGCTGTAAGTACCGATTAACGAGTAAACTTTGGAAGGAAGACCAAAGATGCCGGCGCCGATAATACCGTTGATCGTAATCGCGACCAGATCCCAGCGACGTATGCCACGGACCAGGTCCGCCTCGGGTTTTTTCTGCACGTGATCGGTTATAACAGAATCTGTGCAATCTGTGTAAGATTATGCCTGGAGACACGATGCTAAAAACTTTACTCTCGCTTTGCTTACTCTTATCACTTTCAATTTCAGTCGCCGCTCAACAGTCAACATCTTTACAAGACCTCGTCAACCGCGCTGCAAAGACCACGCTCGACCGCTTTGCGGACAAGAAGCTGCAAGAGGACCAGCTTTCAATCACACTAATTGACCTTCGTGATGCGAAGCGCCCGGAAACTGCGAGCTTTCGCGGCAACGAGCGCGTCTATCCCGCGAGTGTAGTCAAGCTTTTCTATCTGGTCGCCGCTCAGCGCTGGCTGGAAGACAAGAAGATCGAGCAAACACCGGAACTGACACGGGCGCTGCGCGACATGATCGTCGACTCGTCGAATGAAGCGACGCAGTACGTTGTCGACGTGCTCACGCAGACGACGTCCGGCTACGAGCTACCGGCGAAAGAGATGGAGGAGTGGCAGTACAAACGCAACGCCGTCAATCGTTATTTCTCTTCGATGGGTTACACGAACATCAACGTGAACCAGAAGACCTTCTGCGAGGATGCTTACGGCCGTGAAAGCGTCTCGCGTGGTCCAAAAGGCGAGAACCGAAACAAGCTGACAACCGACGCCACCGCACGACTGATGATGGAAATCGTCACTGGCAAAGTGGCCACACCTGCACGCACGGCGCTAATGATGGATCTTCTGAAGCGCGACTACAAAAAAGAGACCACGGACACTGATGACCAGGGGACCGGCTTCACCGGCATCGCGCTGAAGGGCCGCGACGGATTTCGCCTGTGGTCCAAGGCCGGTTGGACAAGCACGACGCGTCACGACGTTGCCTACATCGAAACGCCTGACGGCGCGAAGTTCGTGTTGGCAACGTTCACCACCGGACATTCGAATGAGCGTGAAATCATTCCGACGGTTGCGCGCGTCGTAATCGATGGGCTGAAGAAAACAGAAATGAGCGCGGGAGTCGAATGAAGCAAAACGAACTGGAAAGAAAAGTCGAAGAGGTTAAGCAGGACGCCGACGTACAGCGAGCGTTGAAGGAAGCCACGTCCGCGGAGGTAATCGAAGAGACCGTAGCGCGCACGCGCGACAAGTTATTGATCGGCACGCACGTGCTGTTGCTGATCGCCCTGGGCGCTGTTTACCAGTTGCTCAAGTCTCGCTTTCCGGTATTCGTCACTAATTATCCAGTCGTTCTCAAGCTCGTTCTTGCTTTCGCGGTCCTCGTCGTTTCGCTGATAGCTCTCCGTTTCCTCGACGTTTACTTCGTCGGCCGAGTTAAAAACGCGGTCTATCAATTCAACCTGAAACGCGTCGCACGGCTGATTGTGTCGCTGGCGGTCGCGTTCTTTGTATTGACGATCTTTTTTCAGAACTGGTACACGGCAGTCGTTTCGTTTGGTCTGATCTCGCTGATACTCGGATTTGCGCTGCAAACTCCGATCACGAGTTTTATCGGTTGGGTTTACATCCTTGTGCGCGAACCTTATCGCGTCGGCGACCGCATCAAGATCGGCACTGTAACCGGCGATGTGATCGACGTGAGTTATCTCGATACGACGCTGTGGGAATTCGGCGGCGACTATCTTTCCACCGAACATCCGAGTGGCAGGATCATCAAGTTTCCAAACTCAAACGTTCTGGATGCGCCGGTCTACAACTATACGTGGCCGTTGTTTCCTTACATCTGGAACGAGATCAAGTTTCACATTGCCTACGACGCGGACCTCGAATTTATTTCTTCGACGATGAGGCGAGTTGCGGAGAAGGAGGTTGGTCAGGCGATGATGAAGCATGTGGAGGTTTTTCGTCAGCTCCTCGCGCAGACGCCGGTCAGTCAACTCGAGGTCCAGGAGCGCCCGGTAGTCATGTTTCGCGTGAGTGAGCTCGGCTGGCTCGAAGCGATCGTTCGTTACCTGGTCCCTCCGAAAGAAGCCGGGCGAGTGAAATCGAGGATGATCCAGGAACTGGTGAAAGAATTGAACACCGAACCGGATCGCGTGATGTTTCCGAAGGGCAACACGAGATAATAACGAATCGCGCTTGGATACGGTCAGTACCACCTGCGGTAGCGGGTGGGTCAGCGATCACAATCGCGCAGGATCAGAACGGTTGACCCACCCGCTACCGCAGGTGGCGCGGCATTCCCTACGGTGAGGTTGCACGAGTCATGGATGGTCTAAAAGGCTCGGGCGCCGACCCCATCGGCCTGCAACTCGACGACCTCAATTAACACGGATTTGGCGGATTAGCGGCCCGATCCATGTTGATCCGCGAAGATCTGTGGTTTAATCTTTCGCCATGAGAAATCGTCTTTTCTGGCTCGGGTGTGTGGTTGTGAGTATCGCGATCGGCGTGACGGCCCAGGATATAACGGGCGGCGGCAGCCTGCTTCGCGACATCACCGGAGGCGCGGCCTTAATTTTTCGTGCACCGTCAAACCCAACGGTGCAGCTCAGCGGAGCAACAGGTGGCGGAAAAGTAAAGACTAAAAACAAACCCCCGGTTCGCAAGCAGGATCCGATCCTGGCCAAAGCCAACGCCGCCCGCAGCGCCCCGAAGCCACGCTATGACGAAGCCGAGCAGCAGTATCGACTCGCCGCTCAAATCGCGCCCGACGACGCGCGCGCATTTGCCGGCCTGGGAAACATCTACGTGGACCAGGGCCGCTTTGCTGACGCCGTCGAGTCATACCAGAAGGCACTCAAAATCAAACCGGATTACAACGGTGCTTACTTACCGCTCGCATTTTCGCTCGCGCGTCTGAACAGGTATCCCGAGGCGATCGACATCTACAAGGAAACGCTGAAGCGAGATCCATCCGTTCCGGAGGTCTATAACAATCTCAGTTTCGCTTACAACCATAGTGAGCGCTACCAGGAGGCAATCGACGCCAGCCTCGAGGCGATTAAGTTGTTGGGTGAAACAGGAGGAGCGTACAGACAGGGATTTCAGGAACGAAACGAGATACGTTCCTATGCCTACAAAAACCTCGGCAACGCCTACAACGGTCTGAAGCGTTACGACGAGGCTGCGACGGCGCTCAAGAAGTCTTCAGAAATCGAGCCAAAAAACGCCTCCGCACATTTCAATCTCGGCCTGACTCTCTACAACGCGGGTCGCTACTCTGAAGCGATCGAGTCGTACAAAGAGGTCATTAAACTGCGACCGAATCTGCCGCAAGCTTACTTCAATCTCGGACTCACCTATTACGCGATAAACGATAAGACTGCCGCCATGGCGCAATACGAGGCGCTCAAGCCCCTCGACGCCGAAATGGCGCGACAGCTTTACGACGCGATCAAACGATAACGTTCGCTCAGCCAGTTGGCGTATACTTTCTGCCCTCCCAACTGGACCATGCTCAATACTCGGCAAAAGTGGACGCTGACGCAGGATGCGTTCGATAAGTTGCTGATTGCCTTCGGCGGCGATCGCGAGAGCGGAAGCGAAAAGTATCTGGAGATTCGCGGCAATCTCACGCGCTTCTTCGAGTGGCGCGGTTGTCCGTTTCCGGAAGATCACGCCGACGAGACGATGAACCGAGTCGCGAAGAAAGTCGACGCAGGAGAGGAGATCCTCAATCCTGCTGGTTATGCGATGGGAGTTGCGCGCCTGCTTTTGCTCGAGATCGTCAAAGGGCGCCAGCGGGAGCAGTCGGCGCTCACGGAAATCGGCAGGGAGAGTGAGGCTTACGAGGCTGAGGACGATAGCGAGGGCCGTCTCACGTGTTTGAGAAACTGTCTTCAGACCCTTTCGTCCGAGAACCGCGATCTGATTCTTCAGTATTACCAAGGCGAAAAAAGTGAAAAGATTCAGAACCGGAAGAAGCTGATGGAGAGGCTCGGTGTTCCCGTAAACACCTTGAGAATGAGGGCTTTACGACTGCGGGAACGGCTTCAGGGATGCGTCGAAGAGTGCATGGGCAGGGTCTAAAAAAATTGTGTGATGAAATCCCTCGATTCGCCACTCTAGATTGGAAGTTCCCCGCGTTGGTTTTACTTCTGACTAAAAAAGTGCAACTGTGGTGAATACTAATCTGAACAACGAGAAACTCATTGCACGGTATCTACTCGGCGAACTGCCTGAAGAGCAGCAGGTCGAGATTGAGGACCGCGCGTTTGCAGACAAGGAATACCTCGCTAGCATAACCGCGGTCGAGAACGACCTCATCGACGAATACGTTCGCAATGAACTTTCTCAAACGCAGCGGCAGCGGTTTGAGAGCCGGTTTTTGGTGTCGGCTGAGCGACGCAAGCGGGTCGCGTTTGCGAAGGCGCTTGCAGGCGTGACGTCTTCGGCGCCCGTCGTCGAAACAGCGCGGCGGCCTGTCGTTGATTCGCCAGTGGTTTCGTGGCGCGAGTCGCTTGAAGCGTTTATTGGTGGCCTGATTCCAGTACCAAGGTTTGCAATGGGGGTAGCTATGGTCGTGGTGCTGGGCGGCAGTTTGTCGTTGTTAGGCGAGATGCTGCGTTTACGTAGTCAACTCCACAGCATGCGGGCAGAAAGCCAGTCGCAACAGAATGCGCTACAGCAGCAGGTTGAGTCAGAGCGACGCCGCAGTGAAGAGTTGGTGGCAAGGCTGAACCAGGAGAAACAACAGCGCGAGCAAACCGATGAGTCGTTGCGGCAGTTGAGTGAGACACCGGAAACTCCGGCCCCGAAGCCTGTGATTGCCGCGCTGACTCTGCTGCCTGGTCTCTCGCGTGGCGCCGGCGACAAACCGCGTTTGACTTTACCTGAAAACGCGCGGCTGGTCCGGCTTAACATCGGTGTCGAGCCGGAAGAGCCGTACAAGACTTACGCTGTAGAACTGCGGACAGTCAGCGGTCGGTCTGTCTGGAACCGCGAGAATCTAACCGCGCGAGAGCGACGCGGCGCACGCGCCATTGGACTCACCTTACCGGCAACCGTTGTTAAACCCGGCGAGTACGAACTCACACTGAAGGGTGTTGCCGAAGGCGGAAGAACAGAAGACGTCGGTTTTTACTACTTCACCGTTCAGCCACAAAAAGGCACAAAATGAGTTTTGGGGGATATGTTTGTGCTCCTTTTTGTGCCTTTTTGTGGCTAAACTTCATCAAAGCTACGAATAACCTGCGGCCATTCCTGCAGTGAGTTTCCTGGTCTAATCGAAAGCAAGGTTTTCATCCCCGCTTCCTTAGCCGCCTCGAGTTCAGCCACGACATCCGAGATGAAGAGTATTTCACTTGGTTTCAGATCCATCGCTACCGCGATCTTGCGATAACTCTCCGCCTCACCTTTTTGCCCGACGTTCGTGTCGAAGTAACCGTCGATAAACTTCGTGAGATCGCCGGCCTCGGTATGCGCGAAGAGAAGTTGTTGGGCCAGAACGCTTCCCGACGAAAAAATGCTTATCTTCAACCCCGCCGCACGCCAGCGCTCGAACGCAGGTGCGACATCCGCAAACACCTGTGACTTCAAGCTCCCATCCCGGTAGCCTTGCCGCCAGATCTTTCCCTGCAATGACTTCAATCCCGTCGACTTGCGATCGCGATCGATCAGCCAGTCGATGTAATCAGCAATTGATTCAGGCGGCTCGAGGTTGTTGCTCTTGTCCGACGCGTGTTCTTCACGCAGCAGTGCGACGTCCGCGCGCACGTCGTCTGAGTCCTGGTTATTTCTTAGAAAATCTCTCGCGTGAGTACGAGCGAAAGAGAACAGCACTTCATGAACAAACGCGATCGGAGTGGTGGTGCCTTCGATGTCGAGTAAAATGCCGCGAACCTGGTCCATCTACAAACCTTCGTCGACCCGGCTTTCCGTGTAATGTGGAGTCCAACCGTCTTTGTCCTGAAACAGACGAATCGCACGAATGCGGCGGTCTGCACAGAGATCGAACCAGTGCAGCGTGCCGCGCGGTACGCGAATCAGATCGCCGGCTTCCACCTCGATCGCGAGCACTTCGCCGGACGTTGAGTGAATGTGAAACAGGCCATGGCCCGCGATGATGAATCTCACTTCATCTTCGTCGTGCCAATGTTCGCGGTTGAATTTCGCGAGCATCTCGTCGAGCCCAGGCGTTGCTGGATTGACGTCGATTACGTCAGCAGTAACGTACCCGCCGCGAATCTTCAGCTCATCGATCTCTCTGGAGTACGCCTGAAGAATCTCTTCGGCTGGAGCATCCTCTGCAACCGGGTGCGCCGGTTGCCAGCGCTCGTAATCGATGCCGTGCCGTGCAAGACCAGACACGATCTCGTCGTGAGTCTTGAAGGTTGTGTCTTCGTTGAGGAGCGTTACTACAGCCATTACGTGTTTCTCCTGATGAGAGACGTTCGTCCCATTGTTTCGAGCAGGAACTCGAGAATTTCGATGTGTCGCTTGGCCTGCGCCAGGGTGTCGCCCCACGAGTAGAGCCCGTGACGTCGTAACAAGAATCCGTGTGCTGCTGGGTTTTCGTTTAGTGTTTGGCCGACGAGTTCTGCAAGTGCAGGCATGTCCTGGGAATTGTCGATGATTGGCAGCCACTCGGAATGCTCGTGTGTGCGCACGCCCTCGAGTCCTTTCAACATCTCATAGCCTTCGATCTTCACGCCTCCCTCTGACGCGTAGAGATCGGAAAAGATCGTGTTCCAGATCGAATGCGTGTGCAACACTGCGCCCGCGCCACGCTCCTTTACGATTCTGATGTGGAGCAAACTTTCATCGGACGGTTTGCCACCGTGGTCGCTCACGATTCGCGCATTTTCGTCGATCGAAAGTAGTTGATCGGGCGCGAGTTCACCTTTATCAATCCCACTCGGACTCATCGCAAGCCGCAACGGCTCACGCTGGACCACGGCACTCAAATTCCCACTCGTCCCGAGCAACCACCCCCGCCCATGAAAGCCCTTCGCAATCGCGGCCAGACTAACAGCAAGCTCCTCGAAGTTGTTCGACATCATCGGAAA
>JBIOUJ010000222.1:0-31678 GCA_044867025.1 Pyrinomonadaceae bacterium
CTGCGGCTAATATCACACAAAATGCATCGTTTTCCGGTTTTAGTTTGGGAGGATTTCGCGGGCAGCTACACGGGGCGCCTCGTTGACGACGAGGAAGATCCCGGCGTGCAGCTTGCCGCCGTAGGAAGCAGTGTGCGCGAGGTGTTGCAGCAGCTCAAGGAGTACCTCGTGTGGTCCTTTCAGAACTGGCCCATGCGCAGCACACCCGACTTTCACGACCCGCAGTTGCTGGAGTTTCGAGTAGACGTGCGTCCCGAGTATCAGGTCAAAGGCCGCGTTTATCCGAGCGATGAACCCGTGTCACTCCGCGTCGCATGTGTGTACGGTCGACAGGAAGGCGGCATGCTCGTCTGCGCGCTGCCGCTTTTCGGAATTCAATTTTATTACTACGAGTCGAAAGCGCTGCGTGGTCTTGTGACGACGTACGTTCAGGAGTCGCTCAAGAACCACACGCCGCAACAACTGTCGCGTTACCTGCCACCGAAAAGTGTTCGCCTTGAAGAAATCGTCGTATCTGGTGGGAAGCCACGTGCGACGACGACAACGGGCTTGCCTGAACTGGTCCACCTGAAAGTCGTGGCCGATCCTGTCGGTTCGGATGCGATGCATCGGACCTTTTCCCGTCCATACACGCGCGAGCAGCAGGTCGCGGAATTGGCGAAGTTGCTGGGACGCGAACGCACGAACGTTTTGCTGGTCGGCGACACGGGTGTGGGTAAGACTTCAGTGCTCGTTGAAGCTGTACGTCAGGTCGAACGCGAGATGCGCGAGTGGGCCAAAGCAGTCACTGACCAACCGGTCGAGACGTCGCACAAGGTCTGGCTGGCGAGCGCCGGACGGCTCATCGCGGGGATGAAATACCTCGGCCAGTGGCAAGAGCGTTGCGAATCGCTGATTGAGGAGCTGGCCCGCATCGACGGTGTGCTCGCCGTTGAGAAGTTGTTGGAGTTGATTGTTACAGGTGGAACGTCAGAAACAGATGGCATCGCCACTTTTCTCTCGCCGTTTGTCGAACGTGGCGAACTGCGCATCGTCGGCGAAGCGACGCCCGCGGAGTTGGATGCATGCCGCAGATTGCTCCCGGGATTCGTCTCCACGTTTCGGATTCTTCAGATTCCACCGTTTACCGAAGCGGAGGCGCTCACGGCGTTGAACTCTTATTGCGCGACCATCGAACGCAACAGCGACGTGCGTCTTGATTCGAACGGTCGCGCTCTTATCTATCATCTGTTCAAACGCTTCCTGCCTTACGAAGGCTTTCCCGGGAAGACTGTCAACTTTACCTCGCGCTTGTATGAGCTCGCGAAGGCGAAACGGTTTAAGGAGATTGGGAAGGACCAGATCATCGGCGAGTTTGTGAAACTCACGGGACTCCCTGAGATCTTCCTGCGTGATGAAGTGTCGCTCGACGAAGAGGATGTTAGGGTGTTCTTCGAAAGTGAAGTGATCGGCCAACCCGAAGCGTGCCGTGCGGCGACGAGTTCCGTGTTGACGTTTAAAGCGGGTTTGAATGATCCGGCACGACCGCTCGGCGTATTGCTCTTCACTGGTCCAACAGGTGTCGGCAAAACAGAACTGGCGCGTACGTTGGCGCGGTTCTTCTTTGGCGAAGCGGAGATCTCGGAACGTTTCGTTCGCCTCGATATGAGTGAATACTCGCTGCCGGGAAGCGCCGAGCGTTTGATCGCGGGGCCGTATGGCGAGCCGAGCGAGTTCATCAATCGTATGCGGCGTCAGCCACTCGCCGTCGTTCTTCTGGACGAGATCGAGAAGGCGGATGAGGGTGTGTTCGATGTTCTTTTGAGTGTGTTTGACGAAGGACGGTTGACCGATCGTTTTGGACGTACCACGTACTTCTCGAGTGCGTTGATTATCATGACGTCGAATCTCGGTTCGTTGAAGGGCGACCCGCCCGGATTTGGAACCGGTGAAACCTCGTACACGCCGTACGATCGCGCAGCGCAGACGTTCTTTCGACCAGAGTTTTACAACCGCATCGACGCGATTTTGAGTTTCAGATCATTGGACCGCGACAGTGTGCGGCGCATCGTCGAGAAAGAGCTGAACAGTCTCACGACTCGGGAAGGTTTGAAGAAACGCCGGATCAAATT
The DNA here is from genome assembly GCA_044867025.1 of Pyrinomonadaceae bacterium. GTDB lineage: Bacteria > Acidobacteriota > Blastocatellia > Pyrinomonadales > Pyrinomonadaceae > PSRF01. Next base: position 2,112 of record JBIOUJ010000222.1, read on the forward strand.
AACGTGGACCGAGAGACTTGTAGATCACCTGGCGCGCCAGGGTTTCAACGCTCGTCTGGGCGCGCGCCCCCTGCAACGCACTATCGAAGCTGAGCTCGTCTCGCCGCTCGCCTCATACCTCAATCGCGAACACCCACCGCAAAACTCGAAGCTACATATCGATTGGGATGAGACCGACCAACGTGTGTTGATTTCTCGATCAAAAGCCTCATAAGGTTCTGAGAAACGCGATGAGAGCCTGTCGGTCGGCGCGCGTCCGATCGAGGCCGAATGGATGTCCTTTAATTGCTCGCGCGTTCACGCCGACTCCTTTAAAACCCGTCGGCACGTAATCAGCACGCAGACGCCGCGGGTCAAACCAGTCTTCCAGAGTCGCTACCGAGCCATTGTGCTCGAATGGACCTCGATACCAAACACCCTTGAGTGACGGCACTTTGTAATAACCAGTACCACGTCGCGTCTGCATAGCGAGACGCGGATCTGTACCTACCGACGCGCGCAGAATATCGTACTTTTGCCGGTGTTCTTCAGGTATGTCGAACCCATCGGCGGGTACGAGCGCGTTGCTGGTGTAGAGCGGCGGTGTGTGACAGGCAGCACATCCTTCGCGCTCGAAAATTTTCTGGCCGCGCGATGCCAACCCGTCAAACTTATTCGGATTCGGCGGCGGCCTGAGCGAATAAATATAGAGCGCAAGTGCGTACAGTTGCTCATCACTATTGCGTAGCAGCTTCGAGGGATCGGGCAAGGTGCGAAAATCCTTCGCGGCAGGAATGAATCCACCGTAGCTCGCCAGATTGTCCGCGCCCTGATTCAACGCAGCGTAGCGCATCATGTCCGCAATCGAGCGATGACGTTGAAGGCCGGTGTGATCGAGATATTTTCGATCCTTGATCCCGATCAAATCCGGTACCTGCGGCGGAAACAACGGGTTCGTACCATGTCGCGCAATGACTCCCGGCGGTATGGCCGTATGCATCTCGGCAAGCTTTTCAAGCGACAACTTTTGGATCTCATTTAATGGATCCGGCTTGAGCCATGGCGCACCAAAGAAAGAATTTTCAAAACGAAGCAAGCGTTCGACCGTGAAGTTGTCTACCGTCAGTGCGGCGGCTTTCTCGAAAGGGAAATTTCCCTGCGCGCCCTTAACGACGGTCCCGTCTGACATTACTCGCGTATGACACAGCGTGCAGGAGATTGTTCCGAGTTCGACTTTTCCCTTCTCTCTGATCACGTAACGAAACCATGGCAATGTGCCGTCCTTTGTCGCAGGCACGTGGAGCTTTTCGTACCACTGCGGATTTCGAACGTCGGCGATCTGTGCGATGTCGCCGTAAGAAATCGGGGAGTCGAATACGAGTTCTCCGGCTCTGATCCAATCACTTTCAGTCTTGAGCGCGCCGGCATCAAAAGCGGACTGCGGCTCCTGTTGTTTGAGCCATTCCATGTATCCGGCCGGCTCGTTGCCAGGCGCGTACACGGGATAGTTTTTGTAAATCGTTCTGACTGGTATTCGGTAGTAATAGTCGGCTGAGATCTGTTTCGGCGAGGCGGTCGAGTCAACCAGCGGCAGTTGCAAGACGGCCATCTCCGCGTCATCCCAAACGCGCGGGATCACTACACGAGGCTTCGCGGAACTTAGAACGGTAAAGACACTCGCTACAAGTAAGTGCAAGATAACGAAGAACTTTATTCTGTTTGAAGACATACTGAACCGAACTCCTTAAAAATCGAGTTTGGGACAGTACGGCAGAGCTCGATGAAAAGTCCTGAGAGACTTATGAAAAATTTCTGAGAATTACCGGATGGAGATAAGTGCTTGTTCAACCGAAGGTTGTCTTGAAGCGGGCGGCATAGCGGCGGCTCATCACCAACGGCTCGGGGATTTGGCGAATGTGAATGCGGTACGAGCGATTGAACCAACTTTCGACTCGTTCGACGTAGTTGATGTTGATGATCGTCGAACGATGAATCCGGGTGAAGTGTTTTGCAGGCAGACGTTCTTCCCAGTCCTTTAACGGTTTCAAGATCAGCGACTTCTGTCCGTCGCAGGAAAAGATCTGGGAGTAGTCGCCCATCGCGGAGATGACGATGATGTCGCTGACTTTCAAAAAGCGTGAATGTTCGTCGACTTCGATGAACAAGCGGTCTTCATACTCCAGAGCACGAACAGGCGCCACAGACGCCGAATCATGAATCATTAGTCGCTCGATTGCCTGGGCCAACCGCGCCGGGTTGATCGGTTTGAGCAGATAGTCGAGCGCGTTGACCTCAAATGCTCGAATCGCATAAGCGTCAAAGGCTGTAACAAAAATGATCCGGCAGGCAGGAGAGATCTTCTCGAGTAGATCGAAACCCGTCTCACCCGGCAACTGGATATCGAGAAAAACCACGTCGGGCTTTTTAGCGCGTACCAACTCAGCAGCCTGGGCGACAGTCTCAGCCTCGCCGACGACATCGATGATCTCGTGTTCTGCGAGCATCGAGCGCAACTCTTTGCGCGCCAACCTCTCGTCGTCGACAAGTATCGCTGTGAATCGATCCACCTACACCTCTATCTCGATCGTTGCGCGAATCCAGGCGCCATCCTGGCGCAGAGAAAAGCTGCTCTTGTCAGGATAGAGTTTCGCCAGCCGCTCGCGAACATTCCGCAATCCGATATGCGTCCCGCTGCCGTTTGTTGGCGAGTCGAGCCGGCCGGTGTTCGCTACCTCCACCACCAAACGTCCATCTCGCATTCTCGCAGCGATGCAAATCTTCAGTGGTCCGGAGTTGTTTGTCATTCCATGCTTGACGGCGTTTTCCACTAGCGGATGAACCAGGAATCCGGGCAGTTGACATTCTTCCGCCGCCGGCTCGAAATCAAAAGTCACGTCGAGCTTGTCTTCGAATCGAATTTTCTCGATGGCCAAATAATTCTTGATGGCTTCGATCTCCTGACGCAAGTCAACCAGCGCTCAATTGTCGTTCAGCAACGAATAACGGAGGAACTCAGAAAACTCCGTCACCATGCGCTTGGCGCGATGACTGTCTTCGTCAATGGACGCACGAATCGAGTTGAGCGCGTTGAAGAGAAAGTGCGGGTTGAGTTGGTAGCGCAACATGTCAAGCTGCGCGTGATTGGCCAACGCTTCCGCTTGCAGCGTCCGTTCGTGCTCGGACTGCCACTGCCGCCAGTACTTGATGCCGAAATAGAGCGCGCTCCAGCCGACAAGTGTGAACGAATAATCAAGCACTTCAACTGGATACCTGGCCCAGTTGATACTGAAGCCGAATTGCTGCCGATTCATCAGCCACAGACCGGTTTGTTCGCCAAAGGGCCAGAGGCTGCCGAAAGCAAACGACGTGATCAGGATCAGCAACGCGATGAAGGGCACCGACTGAGCGCTCCCGATGCGTTTGTAGATTGGCCGCATCAGAGAGGTCAGCACGAAGCCGGCAACCGTCCGGCTGATTTTGACTTGCAACAAACCAAACCTGCCGCTCGGCGGAACGACCGTGAGGAAGGTGATGTAGATCAGCACGCCGTACAGCGCCCAGCCAATCAACTGCAAAACCCAGAACGACGACAGCGGGTCCTTCAATTTGTCGAACGAAAACAGTTTCATTTCAGGAGCGCGGCGGCGTTTGCCAAAGAATGTCTGTAATCATCCACTTGCCGTCAAATTTTGCGAGGTGCAGATAGTCTATACCCCACATCGCGGTCAATTTCGCTGATGCTGTTTGATCGGCGACATCGTAAACGACGATCTCCTTCTTCGAGTTCTTCGGAATGCGCCCCGTCTTGTTCCACCTGCCGGCTAGATCGTAAAGCTCCTGGTAAGTCATGCGGTATGGTTTATACGCTCCCTCTTTATCACGTTCAAAGCCAAGCTTGAACAAATCGCGGTGAACGCTCCTCTCGATGCGCGCAGAGTCGGCTTCGTAAAGCGCCTCAACGTAATCGAGCACGGCTTGTTTGATAGCTTCGCGATCGTCAGGCACGTGAGTTGAGTTTGTTGTGACCTTTGCTTTCGGCTCAGCATTGAAAACCTTGTTCACGATCTTCCATTCGCCGTCGACTTTCAGGAGCGACATGTAGTCGGTCAATGTAGCATCGGGATAATCGAGAACTATCCGAGCGACGCCCGCGTTGCCGGTAATGTTAAGACTATCGATACGACGCTTGCGCTGCGACTCGTCGGCAGCGGGCTTGCCGCTGAAGCGAGAGGCAAACTCCTCGACTGAAAGATTGAGAAGTTTTCCGTCTCGAAACGCCATGATCTTTGCGCTGGGAAAGAAGGCCTTGCGGATGTAGTCGGGATTGCCGGTGGCGTGGGCGTTGATGTAGTGCTCGAGCGGAATTCGAGCAGCGGCGGCTTCCGCTTCGCTTGCGTGAAGATCGTTGGTTTTCAGAAACGGCAACACTCCGATAAGTGCAGCCAGGAAAAAGGCCAGAACTCTCATGACAACCTCCAATAGAATTTTCTGTGAAATCACGCGCCAGAATAATGGTTTGGACGATTGCGAGCAGCTAAGAATCTACGAGCGGCGCAGTGAGGGGGTTAAGCGGTGCCACAAAAAAGCACAAAAGGCGCTGTTTCTGTTTGTGAGCCTGTTTGTGGCTAAAACTGTCTCCACTTGCAGTGAAATGTTTTTGAGCTCTTCTCCATTAAGAGTTAACAGGACATCCGTGGTCGAGCAGTGAGTGACGAAAATGAAAACATCAAATCATCAGGTAACCTCAAGAGAATACAAGGTGATGCTCAACTCCCATCGCTTCAAAGACAGGGGGCAAGGAGCCGAAGAGTTTCTCGAGTTGATCGCTTTCTTAATCACGAAAGAAGGCGGGACCATTGTTGAACGGCAAACCAAAGAAGAACGCCGGCAGACCTCTTACTTAGACACACTGCAATTCGCGCTACGGCAGAATGGCTTTGCGCTGCGGTTGAGAGAAGAGAAGGATGAATTCCAGGTTAATCTGAAGTATCGCGATGCTGACCGTTACATTTCGGCCAGTAAAGATTTGTCTGCGTCGCGCGAAGGAAAGTTCAAATTCGAGGAGGACATCCTCCCGCCGTTCACCAGCAAGTTTTCGCATTCGAACTCGATCGAGAGTGATGAGAAGCCCAAGTTGGACGTGATGAAGGAAGTAACCGATCTGTTTCCCGGGTTGAAGGAACTCGGTATAGATGAGGATAGTCCAGTTACGACGGCTAACAACTTCAAGGCCCTTGAGGTGACTCGTAAGCTCTGCAAGTTTCAATTCGAAAACACGGAGATTCTCAAGGCGAGCTTGAGTTTCTGGTACTTACTGAAAGAGACCCACTGGCCGTTGGTAGCAGAATTCTCGTTTGACTACGATTTGGCGAACAAGGTCGAAGGCGAGCTGGAATCGTATTCACCGGCCGTGGTGAAAGGAGCCTCCGGTTTCTTCCGCAGTGTCCTGAACCAGGCAGGTTGGCTAGACCTTACGGCGACGACAAAAACAGCATTCGCTCTCGAGGTGTTGTAGAACTTCCGCTCGGACTCCGAATACGGTGCGACACAGAATGCAAAGGTTGGGGACTAAACGCTCCATCCACCGTATATCGTAGTTCACCTACCAAAGACTCATCTCGTTAACTACTAAATACCGTGGACCACGTGCATTGCTCCTGCGCGCGGTTACTTACCCATTGGTCCACAATCCCAACAATTCACATAAAAACCGCGCCGCAAAATCTCACCGCGGATGCATGGCATGCAATCTGCCCTACAGCAATCAATGTCGACGATCACAGAAACCGACCTTGGAGGTCGTAGAAAGAGGACAAAATCAATCATGAAGTTCCCTCGTTTTATATGCTGTGCACTTATTGCGCTGACGCTTTCCCAAATTCTGTCGGTGACCGGCGTGCGGTCACAGGTAAGACACACAGTCATCGCCGCGTCAGGCGATGCCGCGCCTGCAGGTGGAAATTACGCGGACTTCCTCAACACCTTGGCGTTGAATGCGCGCGGCCAGGTGGCTTTTGATGCGCGCCTCGGCGGACCCAGCAGAACCGGCGTGTTTGTCAGCGACTACATTTCGACGTCTGAAATTGCGCTCGGTGGGAACCCTGATCCAACTGCCGGGAATTTCAACTTTGTATCCACTCCCTTCATTACCACTCGCGGTGACGTGATCTTTAACACGGATACCGGCATCTTCCGTGGCGATGGGAATCGCACAGTTGCGCTGGTCCAGAACGGAGACGCCGCACCAGGCGGCGGCACTCTGACGCCGAGCGGGTATGCTGCGAATTCACAAGGGCTGATCGCGTTTGGAGCGTTTATCACGGAAGGTCTCAACACGGAGGGCATCTTCCGCAATGACGGTATCCAAACCATACCGATCGCGCTTGACGGTACTCCTTCGCCCACCGGCGGAACCTTCCTTTTCTTCGGCTCACCCGTGATTGATGAAGACGGTCAACTCGCCTTTTTTGCCGGCATGACCGGCGGATCCGCCGATTTCGGTATCTACCGTGGTGATGGGGCGAGTATTACAACCATCTTTGCGGCCAATCAGATCGCACCGGGTGGCGGCACATTCGTCGATTTTGGTGAACCCGTTACCAATAAACATGGCCAGGTACTCGCGCTTGCTTCCATCGACAACGGAGCAGGCCCCTTTGGTCTCCTTCTCGGTGATGGGACGGATAGCGTTGCCATCGCCCTTTCGGGACGTGCGGCCCCTAAGGGTGGAAACTACGCCACTGGCGTCGCTCTTCAGTTTTTGAGTCCTGTTTTGAATGACCGCGGTCAGGCAGCCTTCGCGGCTTTCCTGTCAGGCGGAACCAGCCGCAGCGGTATCTTTCGCGGGGATGGGACCACGACTATGCCAATCGCTCTTGAAGGTACGGCGGCGTCCGGCACGACTGGGACTTTCGCTTCGTTCGGAAAGATAAACATTGGGAATGATGGGCGAGTGGTCTTCATCGCGACACTGACGCCCGGAGTCGGCGGAGTGGACCTCTCGAACAACATTGGTATCTGGGCCGGCACTTCGGAAACCGATCTCCACTTGCTGGCGCGAAGCGGCGAGGTCATTGCAGGTAAGACCCTGCTAAGGCCCCTGAGTCTTGGCCCACTTCAGATCAACAGCGAAAGGCCGATCGTATGGCTCGGTCGCTTTGCCGACAATTCAACAGCAATTGTCTCCTCTGATGTTGGCGGAGAGTCTGATTACTAACCGCGTAATTAACGCTCCGCTCTTTGTGGCTGAACCACTGAGAAGTGTGAAGCTACTCAAGGTGATTGAGCTCCAAATCGAGCCATGCTCGATCAACTCCGGCTGCTGTTGAGTAAGCGGCAGATCCACAACCGCGCCCAAGGCGCGAAAGGAATTATCATGAAATATATCGCAATCAAAAATCAGATCGCGCGTCGCGCAATGCTCATGGCGTGCACTACTGCTCTGGCCGTGGGATTGATGTTTTCGCTGCCCCAGTTGGCCCAAGCACAAAGTGTTACACCACCAACCGTTCCGGACAACAAACTACAGGTCGAACCGGGGAACGAGGCTTTCCTTTTGGGCCACGGTGTCGGCACCCAGAATTACATTTGTAAGCCCTCAGGCACTGGCGTCAGGTTTGTACTCTTCACGCCGGAGGCCACCCTGTTCAAGGACAATGATGATAGGCAGATCATCACTCACTTCTTCAGTCCTAACCCGTTCGAGCCTAACACTGATGCAACCGTGACAGCCGATGGCATGATTCGCGTGACGTGGCAGGCCCGGGACAGCAGCACAGTCTGGGCCAAGGTGCATCAGCCTGATGGAATGCTCACCGTCGACAAGAATGCAGTTGCGTGGCTCCTGCTCGATGTGGTTGGAACGCAGGACGGACCGACAGGTGGTCACACGTTGAGCGACACGACCTTCATTCAGCGGGTGAACACAACTGGAGGTCTCGCACCAGCAGTTGGCTGTACGTCTTTAACGGATGTGGGTAATCAGGCGTTTGTGCCTTACACCGCTGACTACTTTTTCTACAAGAAACAGCCCGGGAACAACTGAGATTTTCGTGGCGGGAGGTTGGAGGAACCGGACGGTACCACCGTCCGGTTCTCTTCAAGCGACGTGCAAGATATCGCCCCGAGTTCCGCGAAACCTGGAGTATGAGCCGGCGATGCGCGTTACGTATTCCGGTCTTTGTAGACACACCGATCGCGACAGTTCCGTGATCGGCAAAAGCATTGGCGGGATCGTGGCAGGTGGCGCAACTTACAGTGCCGTCAATTGAGAGCCATTTGTCGAAATAGAGTGCCTGGTCCAATGCCACTTTGGCGGGCGTCATGGAATTGTCTGGCGGAATTCGGCGACGCCAGGAAGCTTTGCTCAACCTAGTAGGTAAGGTAAAATTCAAAATCTCTTCCCCCAGAAGTTCTGCGGTTATTACTCTGGAACCCGGACGTAACGGTTGCAGCGAAGAAAAGAACTGTAAAACAGGTCAGGCTACAAAATTTTTAGGACCGGTACCATAGCTTGAGATCTTAGCGCTCATGGATTTGGTGGATGAGTGATCGGAATAGAGTTGGTCGATTCGAACGACTGCATATACCTAAAGTTTTTCCCGCATCATTTATTGTTGTAATTGTCGGCGGGTTGACTGAACGCCTGTCTCACCGAGATCACTTGTCACACGATCAATAAAACGCATGAATTCGAAGGCGTCTCTAAATCTGCCCTTACCGCCCCGAATCGGGAGCAAAACGGATTCTTGATTCGTAAGATGAACTAATAGTTCATCAACAGTCTCCTTCGGCGAGGCTATTTCCACTTCTTTGATTTGTCTATAGTCGATAAACTCCCATTTCTGCTCACGACAAAAATGAAGACCTAGATTTGTTACCACGACAGCCTCATCAGCTTCTGCCGAAAGGTTCTCATAGACTCCATAACAATCTTCTCCCTCTTTGAATGCGAGTTCCGGAAGTGAAGGAAACACCGGCAACGAACCATCTTTTATAGTGCGAAAGTTTACAAGAGGCTTCAAGATTCGTGTTACTCTAGTTTTTACTTTCATCTCACCTGAGTGGAATTGTAATTCCATCCACGCCTCCAACGGTGGTCATTCCATAGCGCCGCACTAGAGCATTATAGAGCCGATCATTAGCCAAGCTGCCCTCAATTCGGAGTGTATTAGCGCCTTGAGCACGAGCACCTTGGGCAAGATTAGTTAGGACCTGAAAGGGATTTGTAATATCGCCCTCGATCATATCAACACGCACAGTGACAACATCATCCGCAATACTGACAGTCCCTCGTAGCTGCCGAATTTCTCCAGTGAGCCCTAAATCCGCTACCGTAAGAGCACGACTTGCCACTATGGCCATCGCTGGGCCAGCCGCTTCCATGCTCGCTCCGAGAATGACGTCCCTTAGCCACTGTTTGCCACGGTCGACGAAAGCTTGCAGCGCCGTGACCATGCTGTCCTCTTCGCCATTCTTGTCGAGCCCAAAGGGATCTCGGTAGCTGATCGGATTATTGTCGACATACCCGTACAGATTGATTCCACCCAACAAGCCGATAGGATCTTCATTGATGAATCGTTGCAGCGAAGTTGAGTAGTATCTGGTGCGATAGTAATAGAGCCCGGTGCCGTCATTTTCCCGGCCGGTGTACTGTGATGTATTCCCGCTTGCGCCTCCACTAGTTGATGTCTTGCCAAAAGGCTCATAGGTGTATTGGGTTTGAAGCGTACCGGTGGAATCGGCCAACGCGAGCGTGCTCCCAAGGCCATCAGACAGCGGACTCCAGGCCCCGCCCGCATCAGTACGAGTAAATACTTCGTCCAGCGCTCCGGTGAGAATGTTCGCGCTCGGTGAGCCTCCTGACTGCTCCTGGACCAGATTTGCACCATCGTAGAGATACGTAATCGTATTGCCGTTGACCGTCTTGCTGATTCGATTCCCAAATGCGTCGTATTGAAAACTTGCTGTCACTCCGGGACCGGTCATTGACACTAGTTGATCACGCCCATTCCAAACGTAGGTATTTGTCCCATCGCTTGTCAGGTTGCCGTTCAAGTCGTAAGTGAGACTCTGGCTGCCAAATGCTGTTTGCTGGTTTGCGGCATTATGAGACGCGGTCGGCACAGCCGGCGGTAACCCGCTCCGGGCGTAGCTGCCGCCAATCGTAGTGCGGCGTCCGGCGTCGTCGTACGCATATGTCAAGTTGCCGAGCGTGTTCGCGCCGTACTTGTACGTGATTCCAGTTAGCTGCGAAGCAGCGTCGTAAGCATATTCAGTGACCAGACCACTTGGTAAGGTAAGACTGGTGCGGCGATTAGCGTTGTCGTAAGCAATAGTCACAGTTGCCGAACCTTGACTGACTTGGGTCAACCGGTTTGCGTTGTCGTAGGTATAGTTGACGGTCGACTGGCCCGCAACAGTCGTGCTGGTTCGCCGGCCGGCTGCATCGTAGGTGTAACTAATCGTACCCTGAGGCGTCGTCTTGCTCGTGAGGCGATCGAGGTTATCGTGAACAAAAGTGATTGTGCCCGATATGGAATTGACGGCCTGCGTCAGACGATTGCCGGCATCGTAGGTGAGAGTCGTCGTTGAGAGATCGGGGTAGGTGATTAGTTTCAGGCGATTCAGCGGGTCGTATTCATAGCTCGTTACCTGGCTCTTACGATCGGTTACTTCCGCCAGGTTGCCATTCGGATCGTATTCATAGGTTTCATCATGCAACAACTGATCGCGCCGGGTTTCGACGCGGTCCATGTTGTTGTAAACATAACTCGTGACGCCGTTGCGAGCGTCAGTCACGCTCGTTAGATTGCTATTTGGGTTGTAGCCGAAAGCTGTCACGCCCTGAAGCGGATCTTTCGATTGAGTTTGACGGTTTAACGCGTCGTATTGAAAGAGCATTCGTTGGCCCAAGGGATTCGTCGCCGTAATCGGCCTTCCCAGGCCATCTACCACCAACGTGGCTGTTCGTCCCAGTGGGTTTGTGATTCCAACCAGTTCGCCGGCATTGTAGGTAAATTGGAATGTGTGCTGCAGTGCGTTGGTGAAACTGACCGGTTGACCCGCAGTGTTGTAGGCTAATGTTGTTTGATGGGTGAGTGGATCGGTGATGCTGGTTAGACTTCCACTAGCGTTATATGCAAACGCGGTCGTGTGATTGAGAGGATCAACGACGCTCGAAACTTGATTAAAACTTCCTCCGTGATTAATCGTGGTTGTCACGGCTTCAGAAGTGCCTGACATTCTCGTCACTGTTGCCAGGTTTCCCATGGCGTCATAAGAAAGGCTGGTCGTCCGGCTTAACTGATCGGTCACACTTACCAGCAGGTTGGTACCCGCTTGCCGGCCATAGCTGTAGGTCTGCTGTTCAGGCGTTCCCAACGCCAGCGTCTCCGACGTAGTGTAGCCATCAGAATTGAATGTTACTCGCCGGATGTAGCCACGCGGATCTGTGACATCGGTCTGAGTAATTGCGCCATTCCCGTCGAGCGTGTACGCGATTTCATAGGTTGAGTTGTCGGCCTGTGTTTGCTTGATTACTTTGCCGGCGCTGTTGTACTCATTGGTTAAATAAACAATATTGCGAGCGTCCTTGAGCGTTAGCATCCGGTTTGAACTGTTATATGTGTACTCCGTCACACCGTTAGCCGGATCGGTTACTTTCCACAAACGACCGCCGGCATCATAGGTGTAGCTCACTGTGCGCCCGGCATTGTCCTTCGCTTGAGTGATTCGATTGCTTCCGTCATACGTGAACTGCACCCACCTGCCATTTGGCGAAGTGATCTGCGTCATGTTTCCTGTGCCTCCAACCCGGGTGATTGTTAGCTGGTTTCCGTAGCGGTCGCGTATGTACTTAAGCGGTGAGAACTCGGGGAAAAAATAAACGGTGCCATCTTTGAATCGCAAATCCCAGCCACCCAAGCCGAGGTTATAAGTAATCCGCGACTTGTAAAAAACGCTGGGGGTGCTGGTATGTTCGTAAACTGCGTCCGTAAAGTGAGTACCGGGAGAGATACGCACGTAATGTACATGCCCGCCATCAGGGAGACTCACATCTACTTCCTGATAATTGTTTGTGGAGGACATTCTCATGTCGTACTGGTGCCTCGAGCCAATTCCGAAAGCACGAGAGGTGTTATCTTCCGGTCTGTATGTGCGTTGCAGTGTAATGGGCAGCGTGTCTGCCACGACGAGATCTGTGTTCGTTTGCACAAAGAGACCAGTACCTGTATCGACAGGGTCGCAACACTTGCTTCCCGGATTGTTTCCCGGCTTTGGTGAACCAAATAGCCAATCGATAAAAGCGCCTATCATGATGCCGGTGAATTCATAAACAACTACACCCGGGTCGGGAATGATCTGCTTACCGTTCGCACTCACAGTCCCTTGCCCGTAGACGTACCAACCTTTGCCTTCCGGATCGTAATTCCAGAAATTGATCCGCGCTCCGGGTCGCTCGCCTGTGTAATTGGGATAAATCAGTCGGGCTCGTGGTGGAATGACGCGAGCTCCACCCGGCTGAATCGACGCAAATATCGGCACGTTGAGTCCCTGTGGCAGTGGGAAAGGCGGTCGGTCGGTCGGCACCGGAGTAATGCTGATTTGGGTTACGGCCTGACCGTCCAAATCGCGAATTACCGTATCTGCAGGAAGATGAAGCTCCAGCCCGGGGATGAGCGGGTTTGTGATTACGATCTCTTTCTGGTTGGGAGAAGGGATCTCAACCGCATGGGCCATATCCAACTTTGGCATCCATATCGTAAACGGCAGAACATTCGTTTGCTCCGACTTAATCTCTACACCGGCTCTGAATGTCCCGTAGGTTGTTCCCGGACGATTAGCAGAACGCCCGTCGATCAACATGACCTGATGACCGGATGGAATATCTACCAGTAAAAATCTTCCTGTATGGTCGGTGCGTGCGTGACGGCCATCGATCGAGATCGTCACGTTTGCAAGCGGGTGGCCGCGGAGCGTCAATACCAGGCCGGACAAGGCAGTCTCGCCGGGCTTTGCCTGCAACGACGGCTGATCCTGCCAGCTTGATCTTTCACCCTTAGTTCGCCAGTTGCCGCGAAGGTTCTCGGCATTCGGCGACCAATCAACGTCGCTTACAGGTTGGATTCGTAATATTTCGTCTTCTTTGTCACCCTTGGTCGTGAACGAGAAAACAGCGGGCGTGATCCTGTTAGTGTCATCATTTCCATCGCCGCAAGTAACGGTGTAAGTAGTGCCCTTTTCTAAAGGTTCCACCGGGATCAGGAAAGCAAGGCTGCCACTCTCCGCCAAAGTGATCTTTGCGCTTATCGTTTTCCCTTCGCTAAGTAACTTCAGGGATTCCGCTTTGAACGAATCAACCTTTAACGGTTTTGAGAAGCGAAGCGCAATAAAGCTGTCGACCTCGACATCGGCAGCGCGGTCTTGAGGCAAGGACCCCGCGAGAAAGGGCGCCTGCGAACCTTCTGGCCCTGAGGTAATCGTTGTGAAGTTGAAACTCTCAGCTTCCGAGTTATAGAGCTCGGCGTTGGCAACCTCATTGTCGTTTTCATCAAAGCCGCCTTGAATCAAAACATTGCCGTCCGGCAGTAGTATCGTCCTGGACTTCGTTCTTGGTGCGGAAGGCTTCCCGCCAGCGGTCCTGCTTGTCTGAGTTTTGAAGCTCCATAATTCAACCTTCGATAGTCGGGGGCCTTTTGCTGAAACCCCTCCGACGATCAGCACTCTACCGTCAGTCAGCAGCGTAGCGCTGTGATAAGCGCGGGGCGTTATGCCTGCTTTCGGTAATTCCTCAAAGAGCCGCGTTTCCGGATCAAAAATTCCGGCGCTCTCCAAAACCTGGCCGTTCTCACCCACGCCGCCAACAATCAGCACGCGACCGTCGGGCAACATTGTTGCTGAGTGCCACGCGCGAGAAAAAAACTCGCCTGACAATAAAATACTTTCGCCGTTGCGAGGGTCGGAGATGATGCTTGGGGCGACTTTGCCATCTGGTCCTATGCCGCCGACTAAAAGTAACCGGCCGCCGGAAAGCTGCGTCGTAGTCTGACCATCAGGTTGGACTGAGACAGTAGCAGGTTTCCGATAGATCGGTTTTGGGCGCTCCGGTACACGAAGCAAGCGCTCACGTTTTGAAGGCAGAGTTACCCTCGCCGGATTTCTGCTAGAAGCAAAACTCAGGAGAGGACTAGTCCCGACCATAAAACTTAGGACCAAAGCAAGAGTGATATTTAACCGCTGCTTCATGATTCTTCTCCGATTCCTATTTGCTTACACCCTCGACAGAATTTGGCAATCAGCTCGAACTTACGGCACCTTACGGCACGTTGTTGAGAGTCAAGGTCGCGCTTCCGACAGCCGTGTCCCAAGGATCAACTAGAATCGTATAGGTTCCTGTGGTTGGCAGCGTCTGTGTGCCGATGAAACCGCCGCCGCTGCCATAAGTACCTAAGACAAGCGTCGAGCCATCGGGTTTCTTAATCGAGACGTTCACCCAGTTGTTGTAACCGGAGACACCAGTAATATTGAGGCTAACCGTCTGGCCGGTTGTTCCTGAGAAAGTCGCTAGTCCGTTTTGTCCCGGCGTTGTGTTAGTGATCGTTGCCGCAACGCCACCAGCCGTAATAGAAGTGGAAATGTCCGCGGGAACGTCGTAGAGGGTCAAGGTCGCGCTGCCGGTAGCGGTGTCCCAGAAATCGGCCAACACTGTGTAGGTACCGGTGACCGGAAGTGTTTGCACATCGATATAGCCGCCGGCATTGTCGACTATTTTTGACGCCAACGTGGTGCCGTCGGGTCTCTTTATAGAAACAGTCACCCAGTTGTGGTAACCGCCTGTGAGCGAGACACTGGAAATATTCAGGCTCACCCGCTGGTTAGCAGTGCCTGAAAAAGTCGCTAGCCCGTTTTGTCCTGGTGTTGTATTTGTAATCGTGACCGGAGCGCCCCCGGGCGAAATCGAAACGGAAATGTCCGCGGGAACGTCATAGAGCGTCAAAGTAACGGTACCGGTTGCCGTGCCCCAGAAATCGGCTAAGACTGTGTAGGTGCCGGCCACCGGAAGTGTTTGCAGATCGATAAACCCACCGCCATTGTCAAATATGCCGGATCCCAATGTCGTGCCGTCGGGTTTCTTGATAGAAACCGTGACCCAGTTTTGTGGGGAACCGCCGGTGATGCTCACCCCCGTAACATCTACGCTTACCCGTTGGTTCGCAGTGCCGCTGAACGTTGCGAGGCCGTTTTGCCCTGCTACCGTGGTTGTTAACGTCACCGGTGTCCCCGGTGTAATCGACGCCGTCGCATCTGCTGGGACGTCATACAGCAACAGAGTCTCACTTCCGACAACAGCCCCCACAGGATCGATGAAGATTGAGTAGGTTCCGGTAACTGGCAGCGTCACAGTGTCCAGGAATTCAGAGGGACTACAAAGATTGCTGGAAGTTAGATTGGTTCCATCAGGCTTTTTGATCGAGTTGTTGACGGCAATACATCCTGGGAACGTTGAACCACTTATTAGGAGACTCACTCGCTGACCAGCAGTGCCGCTAAATGTCAAAGCAGCATTCTGTCCCGGAATGGTAGTCGTGATGGTCACAGGCGATCCGCCAGGTGTGATTGAGCCAGTTACGTCTGGGGGCACATCATTGAGGACTACCGTTTGGCTTCCTGTCGTCACTCCCTGCGGATCAACCATTAACGTGTAATAGCCACCTACCGGTAAAGTCACGGTGTCAACAAATCCGGTGGCTGTGCAAAAACCATTCGAGGCCAACGTCACCTCATCAGCAGACTTGATAACCTCGTAGACTCCGAAACACCCACTGAACGTTGAATTGCTAAATTGAAGGCTGATACGTTGTCCGGCTGTAGCAAGAAAATTCAATCTGACATTTTGTCCCGGAGTTGTAGTAGTAACTGTAACAGGTGGTCCACCAGGGGTAATGGTTCCGGTTGCGTCGGTGGCATCATAAAGTGTGAAGTTGATGCTACCGGTGTTGCTGCCGCTCGGATCGATAACAATCGTATAAGTTCCAGTCGCGGGTAGTAGAGGAGTATCTAGAAACCCTCCATTGGCAACGAAAATCGTCGAGACCAACTGGGTTCCGTCAGGGTTGTAAAATCCTACCATGCAATTCGTCATTGAAAAGCTATTTACTTTCAAGCTCGCGCGCTGAAAAGCAGCTCCGTCAAATAGAATTAAACCAATCTTGTTAGCCGTACTGATCGTCACAGTCTGGCTGTCGCCAAAGTTCATCCTGCCGGTGACTTGAACATCACTTACCGCAGCAGAGCCCGGGGGCACGAAGAAGTCGGCGGCACTCGTTGCATTGCCTGCCGGCGTACCCACGGAGATTCGGCCGGAAGTTGCCAGCGCGGGCACAGCGGTGGAGATCGCTGTGCTGGTAGCGGAACTGACGAGGGCGTAGCGGTTGTTTAATGTTACCCAATCGTTAGAGATCGTCGTGTCAAAATTCGCCCCGGTAATTGTTAAGGCCGTACCCGCCGTTCCAATGGTCGGAGTAAAGCTCGTGATAGTGGGCGCTGTAGATGTACTTACCGTGAAAGGAGCGCTGCTTGTGGCCAGACCTGTCGGAGTATTGACCGAGATAGTCCCTGTCGTTGCGCCGACCGGCACACTTGTGACGATCTGTGTGGTGGACGCAGAAACCACACTTGCAGTGACGCCATTAAACTTGACCGTATTCAGACCAGGCGTCGAGCTAAACGCAGTCCCGTAGATTGTCACTGACGCACCGACCGCGCCGCTGCTAGGCGTAAATTCAGCGATCGAAGGTAGGTTCGTGTTTTGACGCGAGATAGACAGCAAATTGCCTACTGAATCATAGGCATAAGTCACGGTTTCTGCCGGGGTCACAACGGAGACGAGTCTTCCCAATTGGTCATAGATGTAGTTAATGTCCCCGGCAGTAACGGCATCAAGATTCTGGTTAACCGTCGTAGTGCTGTTGGTTGTGACCGTCACACCACTCTGGATCTTTGTTTGATAACCGACGGCAGAAGCGCGAACGTCGTAAGTTCCAGTGATTACACCAGTCATTGAATAGGTACCGTTCGCGGCAGTCGTGGCTGATGCTTTGACAACGCCTGCTTGCAACGCCACGACTGAGGCACCGTTGAGAGCGGCGCCGTCGCTCGTGCGGGTAATCGTTCCCGCAATGTTCCCTGTGGTTGGTACTGTAAACGTGACGCCATTGCTTGCTGATCCGCGAGCAGTTACAACGACAGGTCCGGTGGTGACTCCCGCGGGCGCTGGAACGCCAATACTCGTGTCACTCCAGTTAGTTGGGGTTGCTGCTAAGCCGTTGAAGGTGACTGTGCCGGTTCCCTGAGTAGCGCCGAAGTTGGTTCCGCTAATCGTCACTGCAGTGCCGGCGAGACCCGCACCCGGAGAAAGATTGCTGATCGACGGTGGCGGTGTAGGCAGCGGGACGGTGATCAGTGAGTCGTAATTTCCGTTAAGCGTTCCCTCAATATCCAATTCCGCCTTGTTGTTAACGCCGGTCGTCGCGGTGAGATTGACACCCACCCATAAGTAGAATCGGTCGCTGGCGGTCATTGACACGTTCGCCGGAACGGTTCCGGTCAGCGTGTATTTGGTCAACGTCGTGGTTAGCGCGGTGGTGCCTGTAATGATGCAGATTGAGGATCCGGCCGCAGAATTGAGGTTCAGCTTTACCCGCGGAAACATCGTTCCCGCAGTGGCGGTCTTTGCCATCCACAACGTAAAGGTCACGGACGAGCCAGCCACAATCACGCCGGAAGAGTTTGGCACACCGGCCTGAGTATCAAAGGCCTTAACTATGTACTCGCCTACGGCCAAGCTCTTCAGGTTGGCGGACTGAACGGCCAGAATTGCCGCGTCCGGATTTGCCGTCTTTAGCTGAAACAGGTTTGCGGTTGTCGAAGCTTCTCGATGGAGCCGGTAGGTAGCGGTTTGAGCGTGGGCCGCCATAGCGAGGCTCATGCCAAAAAGCAGAGAGAGGCTAAGCCGAAAGCAAGTGCTCAAATAACTTTCGGAGCAGGCCGTGGTTACCATGGATAAGCCTCCTTGTAGAGTTTAGGCTCGACCACTGGAGATTTAAGGTAGCTCCCTGTCGTCGGGTGTGATTCGGGAGTTCTATTTTTCGGCGTACGCTACTTCAAAGACATTTTCGGATCCTCGTCACCCAAGGATGATGTGTCGGAAGGCGATTGCTGTATGGAAGCAGTAAGCGCAGTTAAGGAGTCCTGCGCATCCTTTCGAGTAAATCTGAGAAGGTCGGGACGGGAGATTAGGTCACCTAACTCCCACTTTGAACTATGAGTGAAACCGCAATAACTATACGCGCGGATTAGTGCGGCTAGCAACATACCTTGCTGTTTTATTTCAAGGCCCAGGAGACGGAAACAGTAAGGAAGGTCAAACGTAGATTTTGACCTCAAGCGGTTGCATAACCCCTGCCGTACTTCTCGCGCGAAAACCTCTACTTTTCAATGGTCGTTTTTTGAGGGTACTTACAGAAAGCAAAGCGAAGGCCAAAGAGAGAATACAAAATCTTGCTCTGGACTTGGCTTCAAGAGGGACGTATCCATCGGCGGGGCAACTGAGAAAGGCGTCCAATAGTCCTACCGGACTGAGTCCTTCAGAACTATGCGACCCTCTCCGAGATGGAAGACACAACCGTTTAAAGAGCGGTCAGCCATTACTTCCTTCCGCGAAGATGCAGGTGAGACTAGCCTAAAGATACCGGCAACAATTACGAAGGAATTCAAGATGCCTGTACTTTTCCAAAAGATGGAACCAATTAGTTGCCGCAGCGGCAAGATTAATGGTTCAAGTTACATCTCAGTGGATTAAGACGTGATGGGACATGGCGGAGGGACTGGAGTCGAACCTGCATAGCCTTTCGGCCGGCGGTTTTCAAGACCGCACACTGGGCTTGGACCTGATCCGACCTCCACGGATTTACCAATATAAATCAGGTGCGCAGCCATCAAAGTGTTCGAGGTATTGGTAGGTTCATTTCCATCAGCGCGCCATCTTAGCGCCAACTTTCTACGGTCAACAATCTTCTGTGACGCGTATATTGCTCGGCCCGCAGACGCGCAAGCGCGTGTGTCTAGGACCTCAGATTGAGTGGTCTAGTAGATGCGCGTAGACGCGACTCCAAACGTTTACTGTATGCAGCCGATTGGTTTCTTATGCGTTGAAATTAACGTTTCGAATTTGTTTTTCATTGAAGATCTGCGATTTGTTTTAGCAAGACCCTGCTCGCTGAAAATCGCGATCACTCAAATGTTGCGTTATATCGATTCGCAATATTCATGCGATCCTGTCGCAACTATCTCCACAACTCCGCTGATCGAGTTTTCGTCTTTTCGATAAGGTCCTTAGTTTCCTGAAGATATTGACCTATCAACGCATCGTTCTCTTGCAAGCCCTGTAATACGTCTCTGCAAAAGCCCGGAAATCTTGTGGCCTTCCGGCAAAGAGTTCTGTGGGAATTCGACATTTAGGCCCATTAGAGAGTATGCCGTAAACCTTATTAGCTCATTCTTACTTTCAACACGATAATTAGAGATCTGCAAATGAAGTTGTCCTAGCAAGTGAACCGCAATTTCTTCGAGACCAAATTCCTCATACTGACTCCTGGGAATCCTTTCATGCTGTATCAGCCTTTCATAAGCATCGATGAGCTTTTGCAAAAACGCCGATGAATTCTCGATTGACTTGAGAAGGTCAACGAAAGATCGATCAAAGTCATCCATGTGGCGCTGGAATGATGCCAAGTCATCATGAATGCGCGGATACCTGGTAAGAAAGTACTCCCCCACATTACTTGATAGAAGGTCATCCCACTTTTGACGCTGAAAAAAGTCAATTTGATAGTCGAAAATCGGACTGTGAACCTGAAGACCATGCGCTGTTAACGGGAACGAATTATCCTTGAAATGCTTCTTTACGTAATTCACAAGTTCAATGACTGGGCCAAGGAAGTCTTTGAGCCACCATGTGGCAACCTGAGGCATATTCGCATCGCCAAGCGCCGATGGTAACGACCTATCCGACGTTGGTGTTAACTCGACCGTTCCATCATCATTATCCATTGCGACATCATCGCTACCTTCATTCAAGGCCTTCAACATATCTGTTGCTTCAGGAAAGCGTTCCTTAAAATCCGTTTTGATCGCTCTGTCTAGAAGTTCGCTAAAGGGCACGGAGACCATCAAGGCCCTCGCTACGCGACCTGATACTGCCTCGGAAACCTGCTTACCGGAGACGAATTGGGGTTAACGAAGTTCCCAGGATGGATTGAGTCCCGTTCGTTGGCTGGAAGAGAGTTGAAGTGCTCAATAACGAAACCTGCTAACTCTTCGGGCTCCAGGGCCAATAGATCCTCTGGGTTGGGGAGCATTGAATCGATGTACTTAGGCATTTACGAATGAAGCGACGTTGCTCACTATCGTCTAATCTGCCAGCATTCTGGTCACGCTTCTAGCAGCACCTCTGGATGTTTTTTTGCAATCGAGAGCAACTTAAGTGCTGCGTCGCCTGGCTCTCTTGAACCTTGCTCCCAAGCCTGAACAGTCTTCGGGCTGATATTCAACATCATTGCAAACACAGCTTGTGAGCAATTGAGCCTCTCACGGATTCGCGCAATGTCTCTCGGTGACATTGCCTTTGGAGGTCGAGGAGCTTGAATTCGAGTTACCTTCAAATCACGACGCTCGCCACGCTCGAAGGCAAGGGCGCCTACCATCGCTTCTTTGAGATCGGCGAACGCCTCATCACTCATGTAGTTTGACTTGTTCGTTTGCGCCTTCCTTGTTCTTGCTGCTTTCATAGTTTAACGTTCCTTTCTGATCGCCTGGCTTAGCGTTCCAATGATTTCCTTTTGCTGTGGCGATAATTCGGACTGCTCGCCTTTACTAAAGAGATAAAGCAGGTGAATCCTTCCTGCGCGTGCTAGATAAAGATACAAGTACCGGTAACTCCCGCTCTTTCCTCGCGACAAACCCGGATCGGCGACTCTGGCTTTGCGAACGCCATGCGTTCCCTTAACAATCGCGCCCCGCTCAGGGTTTTCAACCAAATCAGACTGAATTCTGTTGAGCACTTCGGCGAGTCCGCGGACCTGCCTGGAAAAGATCTCCGACTCGACGAATTCAAACCAGACTCGATCGCCGGTTTCCGCCATTGCGCAACTATACTACTGAGTGGTATAGCACGTCAACGTTAATTGGCAGAGAGCTGTTTACTCCATATCTAACTCACTCAACGATGCCGGTCATTGCATTCCACGTTGCACAAAGCATTTGGTTGATTCAGGCGCGGGCCACTCCAGACGTCAGCCGGTATAGGACGGCATGTTGCATTCTGTCCTGGTCAGACAGGCGTCGTGCCACCTGCGGTGTTGGGAAACACGTTCGCTACTCGTTTGCGAGCTACGAGATGGACATTATGACATTGTTGGGTCACACGACCTTGCAAATGACTTCTCGCTACACTCACGCGATGCCTCAGAACCTACGCATTGCGGTTGATTCGTTGAACAAGGAACCGCTGCCGTCGTCCAAAAGAGTCCAGCGCCAAAAGCGCGCCAAGATCGCCAAGTGGCTACCGGAACCGATGGAGCTTGAGCGAAGGAACCGAGGTAGGTTGCTGATCTGACATGGCGGAGGGGACAGGACTCGAACCTGCATAGCCTTTCGGCCGGCGGTTTTCAAGACCGCTGCACTACCATTATGCGACCCCTCCGCAGGTTGGCTTAGAGGAATATATCGTAAGCCGCGTTGGTTTGCTATCCACGAAAGAAATGTGCACGATCGCTCGTGATGCGCGTTACCATCGGCCAGATCAACACCACAAACGGCGACTTCGAAGCCAATACCGCCAGCATAATTCGCGCGATCGAACAGGCAAAAAAAGAACACTCGGACCTCATCGTGTTCCCGGAAACCTGCATCCAGGGCTACACGTCCCTCGATTGGTTCCTCGATCGCGACGTGCAACGCTGCGCACTCTACCCGCTCCAAAAGATTATCGAAGCCACCAGCGGCATCACCGCGATCGTCGGAACAGTGCGTCCCTCGGGCTTGAGCACAGGCCGTCGCCTCTACAACTCCGCCGCCGTGATTCGCAACCGCGAGCTACTCGGCTTTGCAGACAAAACACTCCTCCCCGAGTACGACGTCTTCGACGATCCGCGCTACTTCCAACCCGGCCAGGAAAGACATCTCTTTTCACTCTCGGATCAAAAACTCGGCGTCGCCGTCTGTGAAGACTTTTGGAACGACAAAACATTCTGGCGCGAACGACTCTACACACACGATCCAGCCGACGAGTTGATCGACTTAGGCGCCGAACTTCTCATCTCAATCAACGCTTCGCCTTTCAACAAAGGCAAGATGGGCCAACGCTGCAAGATGGTCTCGCATCGCGCGATGATGGCGAAGATCCCGATCGTGTTCGTCAATCTCGTCGGCGGAAACGACGGCGTCATCTTCGACGGCGCAAGCATCGTCGCAGACGCGAGCGGCAAGATCATCCTTCAAGCACCGCCCTTCGAAGAATTCATCAGCACTGTCGATCTCGATTGCGACGTCGCCGACGATCGCTGCCTGCCGGGTGACGACGTCGAAACGATTCATGCGGCACTGGTGCTCGGCATTCGCGACTATGCGCGCAAGAACGGTTTCAAACGCGCGGTGCTTGGACTGTCAGGCGGGATCGATTCAGCGGTAGTGGCAACGTTGGCGTGCCAGGCAATCGGCGCGGAAAACGTGCTGAGCGTGATGATGCCGTCGCCGTATTCGTCGCGTTCGAGTATTGACGACTCAGTCGAACTCGGTCGTCGACTCGGCATGCCCGTGATCGAGCATCCCATTTCCGACGCTTACGAAGTGTTGCGCAAGGAGATGAATTTGCCCGCGCCGTCAATCGAAAACCGTTCCACAGCATCAGAGAACCTTCAGTCGCGACTGCGCGGCAACATGCTGATGACGATTTCGAACTCGGAAGGCCGCCTGCTGCTTTCAACCGGAAACAAGTCGGAACTCGCGCTCGGCTATTGCACTCTGTATGGCGACACGAATGGCGGGCTCGCAGTGATTGGCGACGTGTTGAAGACCGAAGTCTACGCGCTCGCGAATTACTTGAACAAGAATGAAGAGTTGATCCCAGAGTCAATCATCTCGAAACGTCCTTCGGCTGAACTCGCGCCCGGACAGTTTGACGATCAATCGCTGCCGCCATACGACCAACTCGACCGCGTGCTTCGCCTGTACTTCGAGCAGAAGGCGACTCCAGAGGAGATCGTTGCGACCGGTTTCGGGCCTGATTTTGTTTACGACATCCTCAACCGAGTCGAATCACCGGCGAACGAGTTCAAACGCCGCCAACTGCCACCCACGTTGATCATCTCGCGAAACGCAATCGGTATCGGACGCCGCCGGCCCGTAACGCATCACTATCGGCGCGAACGTCTGAACTGCTAGGACAATAAAACCTTGACGGGATCGGTTTGACGATCCAATAATGCTGCCTCAAACCAGCTTGGGCCTGACTTCGCGCTCACTAACGCCCAAACCTTGCGAGGTATTCGATGAAACTCACAAAACGACTCCCGCTCATTCTCATCGCCACCGTGCTTTCGATTCCTTTACTCGTCGCGCATGCCGCAGGCGGACGAATCGAAGGAAAGATCACTGACCCGAAAGGTGCTGCGATCTCAGGCGCCACGGTGACTATCACCAACCAGACTACGAACCAAACGTTCTCCGCCGTAACCGACGGCCAGGGACGATACAAAGTCGAAGCTTTGCCGGCCGGCACATACAGCGTCAGCGTTTCAGCAAAAGGTTTCAGCAATGGCATACGCGACGATGTGAAGGTTGAAGACGACAAAGCCGCCGCGATTGATGTGCGACTCGAAATCGCGCCGCTTGAAGCTGAAGTGAAGGTCCCAGCGGGCGCGCAAAAGGGCAACGTCGATCCTGTTTACCAATCACTGAGACAGCTCGGCCGCGGCGAACAGGATTTCGCCGGCGAATACGCCGTAGTCAACAATCTTCTGTTAAAGCGCGACGCCGCCAATTTCATGTTGAAGACCGGCGAGATCTATTTCATCACGCCGGTTGAAGGCAAAGTCACGGCGGCTGTGTTTATCGGAGATGGTGAGTTGTCGCTCACTCCACCGATGGAAGCAGAGAAAAGCAGTCTCAAGATCTTCACCGGCGAGGGCAGTATTACCGAACGGTTTTCCGAGCTCGTGCTGCGGTTTTCTGACAACACGTTCGAAGAAGTAAAGAAATCTTCCAGCGCGACTATGAAGACCGGCGGATCCCAATCCAGCCAGGCGCGCAGCGCTTTTCGCGATAATCAGGATCTGCTGCGCAAGCGATTCCGCGATAACCGTGAGTTGCGAACGTTGATGGATTTGTACAACTCGAGTCGCGACGGTTACTTCGCTGCCTTCATCGATGGAAAACGCTACAACAAGTTGGTCTTCCAACTCGAACCACTCGGAGTTCCGGGAGCACGACCGGAGGAAGTGGGCCTGTTAAGTTATGGTGAAACGGACGGCGGACTGTGGACTGCATTCCATCGCGAAGACGAATTCAAAAATGGCACTGCCTCGAGCTCCGAAGATCGCCGGCTCATCGACATCACGCGTCACCAGATCGACGGCACGATCAAAGGCGCGCACCTCACTGCAACCGATCGCATCACTTTCAAAAACCTGATCGCGGGCACGCGCGTCGTGCCTTTTGAACTCTTCGGATCACTGCGCGTTACGCGTGTTCAGGATGCAAAGGGAAACGAAATCGGTTTCATTCAGGAGGACAAGAACGAGGACGCCGATTTCGGAGTGATTCTTCCCAAAGCTCTCGACGCGGGGCAAACATACGAACTGAGTGTTCAATACGACGGCGGCGACGCGTTGCGCGACTCGGGCGGCGGAAACTTCATACTACGCCCACGTTCGACGTGGTATCCGGGAAACGCCCACACACTCTTCGCCGAAGACCGCGCGATCTTCGACATGACATTTCGCTTTCCGAAGAACTTGACGTTCGTAGGAACAGGCGCGCCTGCGGAGCCTGACTCACGCGACGGCGATTTAGCGGTCGCGAAGTGGTCCAGCGGCCAAACAGAACTCGCCGTGGCCGGTTTCAACTACGGCAAATTCAAGAAGAAGGTCGTCGCTGACAAAGACAGCGGCTACGACGTGGAGTTTTATGCAAACCAGGAAGTACCAGATGAGCTGAAAGCGATTCAAAATGAGATAGAGCGACTCGAATCTCAAGGCTACAAAACCATGACTACGCTTGGCTCGATCACTACTACAAACATGGCCGACGCCGCTTTGGCCGACGCGCAAAATTCTATGCGAATTTACAACGCATACTTCGGAAAACTTCCTTACACGCGCATCGCGATGACACAACAGCCGGAAGGCTTCTTCGGACAAGCCTGGCCGACGCTCGTCTTCATGCCGTACCTCGCGTACATCGATACCACGCAGAGAGCCCAGTTGTTGGGAACACGCGGCGCTACCGATACATTCTGGCGTTATGTTGGACCACACGAGGTGGCCCATCAGTGGTGGGGCCACGTCATCGGCTGGGACAGTTATCGCGATCAGTGGATGAGCGAGGGTTTTGCTCAGTTCTCTGCGTCGCTTTACGTTCAGTTCATACGTGGCAACGATAAGTTTCTCGACTTCTGGGAAGAGTTGAGACATCAGATCGTCGATTCGTCGCCGATGACGAAGGATCGTAAGCCGTACACAGTTGGACCAGTCACGCAAGGTTATCGACTCAACAGCGGGAAAACGGGAGCGATCGCGCAGAACCTGATCTATCCGAAGGGGGCATACATTCTTCACATGCTGCGGATGATGATGCACAACCAGCGCGATGGTGGCGACAAGCGCTTCCAGGACATGATGAAAGATTTCGTAAAGACTTATTACAACCAGCCTGTCTCGACGGAAAAATTCAAGGCCATCGTCGAAAAGCACATGACAGACGAGATGGATTTCGGGAACCACAAGATGGATTGGTTCTTCAATCAGTGGGTGTACGGCACGGAAGTTCCTGCTTATCGGCTGGAGTATAAAGTCACCTCAGATGGCGTGATGACTGGGAAGATTTCGCAATCGGGCGTGTCAGACAATTTTGTCATGATCGTGCCGATCTACGTCGATATGGGAAAGGGTTGGGCCAGGCTGGGTTCGGCGAGGTTGCTGGGCAATTCGACGGTGGAGATTACTGGGGTCAAATTACCGGCGGTGCCGAAGCGCGTTGCTGTTGCAGCGATGAACGACGTGCTGGCGACGAGTATTGAGAATAGTAAATAGTGAGTTGGTATCGTTTGGAACTTAAGGAATAACGCCGAAGGCGTTGGCTAATTCCAGCCCAGGGTTGCTTTCAACCCTGGGGAAAATGCGACCAAGTCTTTCAACCCTGAAAGGGTTAATACCGCACAGGCCTAACGCTTTCAGCGTTTGGTCTATTTGGCTGTTGGCGACCCAGGGTTCTCGCTTGTGCTGTTCATTATCATGACATCCTTTACAGTTTGTTTTCCCGAGCCGGTTGTAAGCGGCTTTCTCATTCTCCCCAAGCTTTAGCTCGGGGTCCTCGTTGTCTCCTGCTCTTGAAAACCATTTAAATGGTTTTCCCGATTCTGGAGCGGTGTCCCCCAAGCTCAAGCTTGGGGAGAATGAAAGGCCCGCTGTCATGATAACGATGTGTAAAGGATGTCATGATAATGAACATCGCCCGCTCCAACCCTGGGCGGGAATTAGCCAACGCCTTCGGCGTTTTGGCGCCCTGTGATCAGTGACCCACCCGCTACGCAGGTGGTACTGACCTCGTCCAAGTAGGTTTACGCATAGCTGGCGTAGACGGATTTGACTTTATCGATGAACTCGCGGCGGTCGACGAGGTAATAGAGTTTCAACTTACCTGAGCCTGCGACTTCGTCGAGAAGCTTTTCGAAGATCTCAAATTGATCTGTGGCGTCGATGTTGTGCGCACTCAGGTAACCGCCTTTGCGCATGCGACGGATCAACTCCATTAACGTGAGTCTTCCTTCCAACGTGCGCCCGCCGTGTTCGTGCGAGCGGCTCACGAGGTATTGGACCAGCAAGCTCTCGTTGTAAAGTGCCGGCGCGAGAAACAGTCGCGTGCCGTCACGCGCCCAACCTTCTTCCAAACGCGACGAAGGGCGCACGCCGCGCAATCCGTCAAACACCTCGTTCCATTTCTGCTTCGGTTCTTTTCTCTCGAGATACGCCCTGGTTGCTTGCAACAGCCACGCCGGGTCGTTCAGGTCCAAAGAAATTCGCAGTGTGTCGAGCCAGTCGAAGAATGTGCTGCGGCGATCGGACTTCAATTCGAGTACAGCAAACTGGTCCTTCTTCTTTTCCACGCTCTTGACGAGCTTTCGGCGCGGAGTGTCGGTGGTCTTGCCGCCTTCGATCGCGTACGTATCCAAACGTGCGTGCCAGCGTTTCGCCGCGTCGCAATATGGACATCGCGGGTGTTTCTCGTCGCTATCGAAGAATGGACGTACAGCTTTGCGCGAGGTCAACTCTTCGACGGTTGGGCTGTAGCGTTTGATCTCCGAATAAGCTGAGCGAGGTGCGAGGCCGATCTGTTTTGTGAAGATGTCGAAGATGCACGCGAGACAGACCAGCGTCGTGTATTCAGTTACCGTGCCTGGTGGAAACTCGCTGAAATCCAGTTCTTGCATAGCCACAAAAAGGCACAAAAATCAGACAAGGAGATCCAGTTCGGCCTCGACGTCTCCGGTTGCGGCGCTGAGGTTCTTGAAGTCGAAGAGCTCGTGATCGAGGAGATGTGAAGGAGCAGTGTTGCCAAGCGCATTCAGCATCGAGGAACGGATGTGAGGGATCTCCTTTTCGAGTTCGGCGATAAGGGTCTTGATTCGCACGCGTTTGAGGTTCGTCTGAGAGCCGCAAAGGTCGCACGGAATGATCGGAAACTGGCATTCCGCAGCATATTCGGCGATGTCGCGTTCCGCGCAGTAGGCCAACGGCCTGATGATCGTGTTGCGCCCGTCAGTTGAACGAAGTTTCGGCGGCATCGACTTCAAAGAGCCGACGTAAAACAGATTGAGTAAGAGCGTCGTGATTATGTCGTCTGCGTGATGCCCGAGGGCGATCTTGTTGCAGCCCTCCTCGACGGCGATGTTGTAGAGAATCCCTCGGCGCAGTCGCGAACAGACGGAACAGTAAGTTTTTCCTTCGGGAACGAGTCGTTTGACGATCGAATACGTGTCACGTTCGACGATGCGGTACGGAACGTCGAGCCTGCTGAGGTAAGCGGGCAGCACTTCCGCGGGAAATCCCGGCTGTTTTTGGTCCAGATTGACGGCCAGCACATCGAAATGCACCGGCGCGCGGTGTCGAATGTCGAGCAAAAGGTCGAGCAGCGTGTGACTGTCTTTACCGCCTGACAAACAGACCATCACGCGGTCGCCGTCTTCGATCATGCCGAAATCCGCGATCGCTTCGCCCATTCGACGTAGTAACCTGGTTTTGATCCTGGTCTCAGTCCTCATTTTCTGTGTTCAGAATGCCACGAATTATAAAATTGTTACAAAGCTAGACACCGAGCGGGCGTTTTGTCTATCATGGGAAGCCCGCTTCTGTGCGGCGTCATTCGTACTAGCGTTCCAGTGCTAGAAACAAATCCACGACAAAAGGCAAGCGCGTCGTTTCGTTGCTTTCACGCTCCCGGCCGGTGACTAAACTTCCGCGCCCCCATATTTACGGAGGTATAAGATGCTCCGGATAGGAAAGAACGCCAAAGATCAGGAAGAAAACGACAACTCCAGCCACAAACCGGAGATTCCTGATTACTCAACACCAAAAACCTACCAGTCCTATCAGGGAACAAGTGTTGATACCAGACCGGCAGCCGACCCGACGGCGAATGGCTCTCGCGCAATGACCGAGAGTGAAACGCTGGCTAAAGATATAAAAGAAGGCACGCTTAGCGGTTTCGTGGGCGGCGGTACTGTGGTCACCGGCGAAGCTAATTTT
The DNA here is from genome assembly GCA_044867025.1 of Pyrinomonadaceae bacterium. GTDB lineage: Bacteria > Acidobacteriota > Blastocatellia > Pyrinomonadales > Pyrinomonadaceae > PSRF01. The sequence goes on from JBIOUJ010000222.1 coordinate 31,172, forward strand.
AAGGCCATGATGAGAGTAGACGGCCACCTGTCGGGCCGCGTCAGTTCTTCGAGCGGCACACTCATCGTCGGCGCAAATGGAAAAGTTGACGCAAATATCGAAGTCGCAGTGGCCGTAATTCATGGGACCATCAACGGCGACATCATTGCGACCCAGCGATTGGAGCTCGGCCGCGCGGCCAAAGTGAATGGAAACATTCAGACTCCGTCGCTGATTATCGAGCAGGGCGCGATGTTTGAAGGCAGTTGCAAGATGGTGCAAATGGCCACGGCGGCTGACAAGGCCAAGAAAGAGACGACCAGGGAAACGAAGGTCGAAGAGAAGCCGCTCGACACGTCGAAGATGCCGACCATGCGTGCAGACGCAGCTAAGGCGGCGGAGATTCCCGCAGTCTCGAATGTCGTGAGTTAATTGATTTTCAGGAATTGCTGGGGGAGGGGTGGCTCGTAGTGGCCGCCCCTTTTTTATTAAGCCGCAGATTTTCGCAGATGAACGCGGATGCGATCC
>JBIOUJ010000223.1:0-5852 GCA_044867025.1 Pyrinomonadaceae bacterium
CCCCGAAAATCTGCGGCTTATTTTAGATACTTACGAGCGGTAGGCTCCGGTAGCGCTTCCCAGTCAGGCGGGCGAGCGCGTTCACGACGGCCGGCGAAATAACGGGCACGGGCGGCTCGCCGCAGCCAGTCGGCGCTTCGGTGCTCGGCACGATATGAACGTCGACGGCGACGGGCGCGTCGACGATGTAAGGCGGTGTATATCCATCGAAATTTCGCTGTTCCACCATGCCGTTCTTCAATGTAACGCCGCCTTTCGCCATTAACTGCGACATTCCAAAAGTCACGCCCGCCTGAAACTGGCTCTCGACACTCAACGGATTCACAGCCACGCCGCAGTCTACCGCTACTGTCGCGCGGTGAATCCTGGGACGCTTATTCTCGATCGAAACGTCGACGGCACATGCGACGCCGGTACCGAACGACTCATGACACGACACTCCGAGCGCGTGTCCCTTTGATAACCGGTTGCGCCAACCAGCACTCGCCTTCTCCAGTAGCTCGAGCGTTCTGTGCAGCTTGCCCGCCTCCGGCTTGAGGAGCTTGCGTCGATACGCAATCGGATCCATTTTCGCTCGCGTCGCTAATTCGTCGATCAGCGTCTCCATCACAAACGCCGAGTGTGTATGACCGACTGAACGCCACCACAGTACGGGAACATTCACTTTCGGATGATGGACTGACACGTGAAGGTTTGGGATCTTGTAGTGAGTATCGGCTGTGCCTTCCGTCATCGTCGAATCGATGCCGTTCTTCGTTGTAAAGTTCGCGAAGGGAGTGTCAGCGGTTATCGATTGGCCCACGATCATGTGGCGCCAGGCAGCGGGGAAACCATCCGGGCCGATACCGACTTCCACGCGATGAAAATGCATCGGCCGGTAGTAACCGCCTTGCACGTCGTCTTCGCGCGTCCAGACAAGCTTGACTGGCGTGCCGCGCAGACGTTTCGCGATTGTCGCTGCTTCGCGCTGCACGTGCGAGTCAGCAACCGCGCGTCTACCAAAGCCGCCACCCGCCATCTCCGTGTGAAAGGTCACGCGCTGTGGCTCGAGTCCTAACACTTCCGCGACGGCCATCTGATCGACGGTTTGAAACTGCGAACCAGCCCACACCTCTGCGCGATCGCCGTCGAATCGCACGGTGGTGTTCAATGGTTCCATCGGCGAGTGAGGTAGATACGGAAACTCGTATTCCGCGAGTATTCGGTTTGGCTCGGGTATGCGTTCCAATGCTTTTTCATCACCCTGGTTAAGCGCGACCTTGCCTGGAGTGCGGCTGAGTTGTTTGTACCTGGTCCATAACTCAGAACTGTCGGCCGCCTCGAGACCGGTCGCATCCCATTCGATCTTGAGCCGGCTGCGCGCTTGTTTTGCAGGCCAAAACTTATCCGCAACCACGACCACGCCGCTGCCTTTCACGAGTTGAATCTCGAAGACGTCGCGCACGCCTTCGATTGCGCGTGCTTCTGTATCGTTGACGCTCTTCAGGCGCGCGCCGAAAACAGGCGGATGAGCAATAACTGCGACTTTCATCCCCGGCAGATCGAGATCCAGACCGAATTTGAGTGAGCCGTCACACTTCGGACGGCTGTCGAGTCGCTTGGTTCTTTTGCCGACGAGCCGAAACTCTGTCGGATTCTTCAGACGAACAGTCGCAGGTACGGGTTTACGTGCTGCATCACCGGCCAGCTCAGCATACGTCGCTGACTTGCCACCCGGACCATGGACCACGCTTGCCTCTGTTCTACACTGGTCGGGAGTCGTGCCCCAGCGATCTGCTGCGGCGGCGACAAGCATCGCGCGAGTCTTGGCGCCGAGTTCTCGATACTGCTGGTAGGAATGCGCGATCGAACCTGACCCGCCGACTATCTGAATTCCAAACAGCGGATCCTTGTAAACATCTGCGGCCGGAGCAAGTTCGCCGATAACGTTGGACCAGTCAGCATCCATCTCGTCGGCGAGCACCATCGGCAAGGCAGTTTGCACACCCTGCCCGAACTCGAGTCGATTCACCTGAATCACGATCTTGCCGTCGGGTCTGATGTTGACGAACGCATCGGGTGGATAGCCTGTTTTTGCGGGCGGAGCCTGACTGGCGCTAACACCCTCCTGCGCTGAAGCTCGCCTGTCAAGATGTAACGAAATAAAAAGACCGCCGGCGGCTGCGAAGGACACGCGCAAAAAACCGCGACGATTCAACTCCTGCTCTGCTGATCGAGTTCGCATTTGCGTCTCCTTTACTTGATCTGCGCCACGGCGCTCTTGATTGCTTCGCGAATGCGAGGGTAAGTACCGCAGCGACAAATGTTGCCGCCCATCGACTCTTCGATATTTTTATCTGTCGGCTTTGGCGTGTGTTTGAGCAACGCAACAGCCGCCATGACCTGGCCGCTTTGACAGTAGCCACACTGCACGACGTCCTGTTCAACCCACGCGTCCTGCACGGCACGTCCGACCGCATCCTGTCCGATACCTTCGATCGTCACGATCGGACGATCGCCGACGTGCGAAACAGGAACAACGCACGAACGTGTGGCTACGCCGCCGACATGCACCGTGCAGGCGCCACACGCGCTGATGCCACAGCCGAATTTCGTTCCCGTCATTTTCAGATCTTCACGCAACACCCAGAGCAGCGGTGTTGAAGGATCGACAGTCACTTCCCTGCGTTGACCATTTACGTTGAGTTGGTAAGTCGCCATCTTTGTGTTCCTTTTTGTGCCTTTTCGTGGCCTATCTGCCTGCCGGACACGGCGTCCCAGCCTCGACCCAGCGGCGAGTGGCAGCTACAAATTCTGCGTGCGTTAACGGCGGCAGGGTTCGCGTCGTGCCGTCAGGTCGTCGCCCGGGGCTCCACGCCCACTTCACGAGCGCTTCCTCTTCGTGATGTTTCAAGAGTCCTGGTCCATCCAGATTGTGATTCAGTGAACGATCGGTAACCGCGCGACATACTGCGGCGCTCGAAAGAGGTCGATCGTTGATGTCCTGCCAACGCATCGAGAGTGGCGCGAGGTGCCAGTTGTGTCCTCCGGGGACCCCGGTGCTGTCGGCGTTAATCTCCTGGTGACAGCTTGCGCAGTTCAATCCCGGCACGCCTTTGCCTTCCGGACCACGCACCACGTTCGCCACGTGCCGATGTCGATCATCTCCCTGTTGTGGATAGTCGGTGGCAGTGTGGCAGTTAATGCAGCGAGGATGGGTTAACACTGAATAGACTTGTTCCCAGGCTTGCAGACCTTGCGCTGTGCTCGGGTTGTCGGAAACTCGGGCGCTTAACAGCATCCATAACACAAGCATGGGAATGGCCACTGATTTCATAGAACCCTCCTCACCGATTTGTGTCAATTGCAGTAAACTAAGCCGCTGATTCCGCCGATTAAAACACGGATCGATCCGCTTTGCCATGAAAGAGTCGCCTGTCAAGATCGACATCCTCCTCGAACCTCTATTGACAGAGGCGAGCGACGATCAGGTCGACCAATTCCTTTCACAACTCATCACCGAACACGCCGAACCAGTGATCAAAGGCGTGATTCGTTTCAAGCTCCGTCTGAATTCTTATCGCGAAACGCAGCGCGCCGAGGCTGACGACATCCATCAGGAAGTCGTGTTGCAACTGTTGGCGCAGTTGCAGCGATTTCGCAAACTTCCGCAGGGTAATCCGATTTCGGACGTGCGCGGGATGGCGGCGGTTATCGCGCATCGCACGTGTGCGCGCTGGATGCGACGGCAGTTTCCGGAGCGACACGCGCTTAAGAACCGTCTTCATTACCTGATCACGCGCCAGCGCGGATTTGCGCTCTGGCAGGATGCAGATGGGAGGTCGCTCGCGGGCTTTGAGGTTTGGCAGAAAGAGAACAAAGCGGCGAAAGCGGCTCGTCATTTGTCGGATGTTGAGGGTCTGCCGAATCACATACGAACACTCAAGAGCGACAAACCACAGGAGTTGGCCGATGCTGTGGCTGCGATTCTCAACCACCTCGGTGGTCCAATTGAATTCGACGAACTCGTGAGTGCGATCGCCGCTATCCAGGGAATCAGCGATCAGCCAATCGAGTCGCTCGCCGATGATGACGATGTCGGAGCGTCGATGCCCGCTTCCTCTGAACCTGATCAGGCGTGGCGAATGGAGAAACGAATGTTTCTTCAGCGACTGTGGGACGAGTTGCAACAACTTCCGCTGAATCAACGTTCTGCGTTGCTGCTGAACCTGAAAGACTCGAGCGGATTCGGCTGTATCACCTTGTTTCCGGCAACCGGCATCGCGACGGTGCGCCAGCTCGCCGATGTTCTTCAGATCAGTGTCGAGAGCTTTGCAGAGGTTTGGAACGACTTGCCGCTCGAGGATGCGAAAATCGCCGAATTACTCGGACTGACGAGGCAACAGGTGATAAATGCGCGCAAATCCGGCCGCGAACGGCTCGCTCGGAGGCTGAAAGGATTTATTTAATGGCCGTGGTAATACGCGACAATTTTCGCCAACTTATACCTTTGAAGCCCCACCATCCCTGGGTGGAGGTTCAAAAATAAAACTGTGGAACACCTGACTCGACAACAACTTGAGGACTACACCCTCCAACGGCTCGGCGCCGCAGAACTGGTCAACGTGAGTGACCACCTCGGCGAGTGTGAACTCTGCCGCGCGCACGTCGAAGCCGGAATGAACGGCGACGCGGCGTTCTTCGCGCTGCACGAGGAAGCGTTTCGTGATGAGACAGGGCTGAGTACGCACCTGACTGCCGAGCAGACGGCTGAGTATGTCGACAAGAATTTGTCGGGCGAGTCGCTGCAAATGGCGACCGACCATTTGGCAAGCTGTGAACAGTGCGTTCTGGCAGTTGCTGATTTGCGAGCGTTCCGAAACGAGATCGCTACGTCACTCGATCGCGAATACTCTCCGACACCTGTTACCGTTGCTCCTCCTCGATATTCGTGGTGGAGCAGGTTCTCGCCTTTCTTCCGAGTGTCTCCGCTTCCGGCCTTTGCCAGTGCGGCGCTGGCAGTGCTCTTCGTGGCACTGGTCGCATGGCTGGTGTGGCGAAGAACTGACGACAGACAACCTCAGATCGCTGTCGTCCCGACGCCTGTTTCGCAACCTTCACCGGCAACGGAGTCACCTTTAGTTCCACCTCAGCCGGAAGCAGTGCCGGTTGTTGCACAACTGAATGACGGAAACGGTGTGTTGACGCTGGACGAGAAAGGCAATCTCTCGGGCGCTGACAATTTGCCCGCGACTTACAAGACCCTCGTGACCAGAGCACTCACGACTCAGAAAATCGGGAAGTCGTCGCAACTCGAGGGTTTGACGCGGCCACCGAGTTCGCTAATGAGTTCGGACAATCAGAAGGAGCAATTCTCAGTTCTGTCTCCTGTTGGCGACGTGATGATGTCGAACTATCCGACGTTCCGTTGGTCGCCGCTCGAGGGCGCAACGGGTTATGAGGTTGAGGTCTACGATGCGAAATTCAACCTCGTGGCTTCGAGTGATCGCATTACGAACACTTCGTGGTCCACATCGTTGGCACGCGGGCAGGTTTATTCATGGCAGGTGAAAGCAATCAAAGACAACCAGGAGATCACATCGCCGCGCCCACCCGCACCGCAGGCAAGATTTCGCGTGCTCGATCAGAACAGAGCCAATGAACTCGCGAAAGCCAAGCGCGCCTACGGCTCCTCTCATCTGACTCTCGCCGTGCTGTACGCCGACGCCGGTTTATTAAAAGAAGCCGAACAGGAACTGCGCCTCCTGCGCCGCGCCAACCCCGATTCGGATCTCGCCTCAAAGCTCCTGAGGCAAGTCCAGGCCCTCCGCCAGTAAACCACAAAAAGGCACAAACGAAGCCACACAGAGGCC
>JBIOUJ010000224.1:0-7670 GCA_044867025.1 Pyrinomonadaceae bacterium
CCCTTCTCGAGATCGTCGATGAACTGCTCGTCTTCCTTCGTGCCGAGAGTTGTCGAAACGAGCGCCTGCGTCTCACCACGTGTGAAAAGCGCCGAGCCGTGCACGCGTGGCAGCCAGCCGACTTCAGACGTGATCGGCCGGATCTCGGAAAAGCGCCGTCCATCAGGCCGTCGACGTTTGTTAAGAATGTCGTCGCGGAAAACCATCTCTTTGAGCTGGTCAAAGATCAGTTTCGCCATCGCGCGTCGTTCCGGTTGATCTTCCGGATACAACTCGACAACTTCTTTCTTCAATGCATCAACCGCAGCGTAGCTCGCGCGTTTTTCCTGCGTGCTGGTGTCGAGCGCCGTGCGTAAGTTTTCCGCGTAACGCTCGGTGATCTCGCGCGTCATGTCCGGATCGAGCTCGACGGCCACGACTTCGCGCTTCTGAATCTCGAGCGCTTTGTAGAGCTCTCTCTGCCAGCGACAAAGTCGATTGATCTCCTTGTGCGCGAGCATCAGGGCCTCAACCATGATCTCTTCCGAGACTTCACTCGCGCCGGCTTCGACCATCACGATCGCTTCTTCAGTTCCGGCAACAATCAAGTTCAAACGCGACTCACGCACTTCATCGTAAGTCGGGTTAACAATGTAACGTCCCTCGATCAACCCGATACGCACGCCCGCAATCGGATTCAGAAACGGAATATCTGATAGGTAAAGCGCGCACGACGCGCCCGTGATGGCAATAACGTCGGGATTGTTGTCGGGGTCCGCTGAAATAACGCTGGCAATAACCTGAGTTTCGTTTCGATAACCTTCGGCAAACAGTGGGCGACAGGGACGATCGATCAGACGGCTGGTCAGGACTTCCTTTTCATTAGGACGGCCTTCGCGCCGGAAGTAGTTACCGGGAATGCGCCCGGCCGCGTAGTTTGATTCACGATACTCGACCGTGAGGGGAAAGAAATCAATTCCTTCGCGGGCGGTGGCAGCTCCAACTGCGGCGACCAGCAACATCGTGTCGCCATAACGAATCACGACTGACCCGTCCGCCTGCTTCGCAACGCGGCCGGATTCAACGGTCAACTCCTTATCGCCAAGCTTGATTGATTCTTTGAGGTATTTCCTTTGTGACATTTCTATTCTCCTTAGCACGATACACCTGAACAACAGTCAGGTCGCGAGCACGGCCAACACATGTGGACGCGCGCCTCGCTGTTTGCGAGCAAACCTGCTCTAAGATTTCTGGGCCGCCAACGTGATGCGGGTAAGGCTGTGTAAGCAGCAACTAAAAAAGGCGGCACGAGCCTCTTGAACCGTGAAGCTCATGCCGCCTTATGCTCGAAGCTTTTGGGCCGTACACGTCCGCTTGTTCGCAGTCAATCGCCGTCACGTTCGGCACTGCCACAAGCTCTTCGATAGACGCGGGCTTTAACTAACAGAGATTCGAAGCTCTCTCTTGAATTCCGCGCGCGCGTTCGCGCGCGTTACAGTTTAGGTTTTGAAGCTCTACCTGCGCAGACCCAGACGATTAACCACTTCGTGGTAACGTTCGATATCGGTTCGTTTCAGGTAATCCAACAAACTCCGGCGCTGCGAGACCATTTTCAGCAGGCCGCGCCGCGAATGATTATCCTTTTTGTGGGTCTTGAAATGCTCCGTGAGGTCGTTAATTCTCTTACTCAAAAGTGCGACCTGAACTTGCGGTGAACCGGTATCCGTCTCATGGGTGCGGAAGTCTGACACTATCTGTTCCTTCGTCGTTTTTGCTAACGCCACTTGCCTAAATGGTCCTCTCAAACTGCAGTAAGCCGCGCTAAAAGCGGCAACCGCTAAACTTAAAAAGCGCGTTCAATTTAACATGTGTTGCAAAATAGCACAAATGCCGCCATTTTGTGCTCTTTTGCGGCGGGATTCGTTGTACTATCGGGCCTCATGACAAAACCTAAGATCCTGATTCTCGGAGGCGGGTTTGGCGGGCTGTTTACGGGTCTCGAGCTCGCCGGTTCCGGCGATGTAACCCTCGTCACCGACGCCGACCATTTTCTTTTTACGCCAATGCTCTACGAGTACCTGAGCGGGGAAGTCGAAGCATGGCACATCGCACCGCGTTACGACGAACTTCTGGATGACAGCGTCCAGTGTATCCAGGACGCAGTGACCGGCATCGACCTCACGGCGCAAACCGTGTCGCTCGCGAAACGTGGAGAAGCGCTTAGCTACGACATGCTGGTGCTGGCGCTGGGCGGCGTCACGAATTATGTGGGGGTCGAAGGCGCTGAAGAGTTCTCTCTACCGTTTCGCAAGCTCGCACATGCTGACAACCTGCGACGGCGAATGGTCGACACGCTCGACCGTATTCCGCCACAGACGGCGCCCCAGGACGTGCGTCGTGAAGTGACATTTGCCGTCGTCGGCGCCGGCGCGAGCGGCTGTGAACTATCGACAAAGATGGCCGACCTGCTGGCCGACGCGTTCAAGCGACGCGCGCTTCACGGCGAGCCGAGGGTGCTGCTGCTGGAGATGGGCGACAATGTCGTACCGGGAATGGGTGAACAGATCCGAGTTTTCGTTGAAGACGCCCTGCACGAATCACGCGTCGAAGTGCACACGCAGACCAGAGTCGTTAAGCTTACCGCCGGCGAACTCACGTTCGAACATCAGGGCAATCGAGAGACGCTGAAGACTGCGGGCGTCGTTTGGACCGGCGGCGTGAAGATGAGTCCGCTCATCGAGAAGCTCGACGTCGAGAAGACCAAGCGAGGCGTGCTGATCGTCAACCCGACTTTGCAGTTGCCGCAACACAATAACGTCTTCGCGCTCGGCGATGTCGCTTTCTATCCTGATGCGACTCCCACGCTGCACGGCACCGCGCAGTTGGCCTTTCAACAAGCATCGCTCGCAGCTCGCAACATCAACGCGTTTCTTGAAGGAAATGAACTTCACACACGGCACTTCGAGGAGCTCGGCGAAGCAATCAGTCTCGGTACTGAACGCGCTGCGGTGCTTACTGGTGGCAAGGCGTTCGGCGGCGCGTTAGCACGACAGGCGCGCTTTGCGTTGTACACGTCTCGACTGCCGACGTGGCATCACAGGCTTCGCGTGGGCGCGAGCTGGTTTTTTGGTGGCACCGAACCGCGACCGCTTTTACCGCTCGGTTTGGAACGTTAATTGTCTACCAGACCGGGGCATGGGGGCGGGAAAGTTAAGAATTCTGCTTTGTGTTCTGTTTGTGGTCATTGTGGCGCTCGTGTGGACCGCCATCAGGTACCGCGGGACGCCGGTTGTCCCAGCCCTCGATGTCCCACCAACTCTGCCTAATACACCTGTAGCGATCGGAACGCCGATATCAACCGATCCGGTTGCGCCCGCAGCGGAGGAGGCACCTGCCGCGCCAGTGCCTGCACCGACGGTGTCGAACTTTGTCGGATCGGTGCACCTGATCATTCCGGTTGCGGGCATCAAACCGGACCAGTTAGTCGACACATTCGACGACGCACGATCAGAAGGCAGATTACACGATGCGATCGATATTATGGCGCCTTCCGGAACGCCTGTGCTGGCGGCGGCTGATGGTCGTATTCTGAAACTCTTTCAAAGCGAGCGCGGCGGCACCACGATCTATCAGCTTGGTCCAAACCAGCAATTTATCTTCTACTACGCGCACCTCGCGGGCTACGCGCCGAGTCTTTACGAAGGAAAGGACGTGCGGCAGGGCGAGGTGATTGGTTATGTCGGCGACACCGGAAACGCAGGACCAGGCAACTACCATCTGCACTTTTCCATCGCCGTGGTTTCCGATCCGAAACGCTACTGGGAAGGCACCAACATCAATCCATACCCGCTCCTCCGCCCGTGACGCCGTACCAATACATTCGCCCGCCGTATTTGTTCGCTAATCATGCAGAAAACCGCAGTAAATGATGTTCCAGCGCTGGAACGCCTGTTGCTCATATTCGTCTGAAAAATTTTTAATACAAGGAGATAAAAATGATTCGACGAGTTTTGATTCTCACTTTTGCCGTGTGCTTATTGACTGGCTGCACGAATGCTCCCATTAACAATTCAAACACGGCCAACATCAACACTGGTCCAACTCCCGCACCAACGGCGTCGCCCGTGCAGCCAAGCCAAAGTTCGGCGCGAATAACGTTACCGTTACTCGACGCTTTGCTGACTGACGAAAAATTTGTGGGCCAACTGAAGAGTAATCTAAAACTCACGGATCAGCAGGTCGATTCGCTGAAGCGAGTATCCAATGAGGCGGTAGCCGGTCTTCGACAAAGCAACGCTGAGGATCTGGAGAACGGTTCGGTGAATCCTCAGGCGCGGGCAACGGAACAACTAAACCAGATACTGGGCGCGGACAAAGCAAGAGAGCTGGCCTCGTTCACAAATGAATACTGGTCCAAGGGTGATACATCGGACGCGTCTGCTGGTGGTGGACCAGGCCCGGAAATGTTGAAAGGACCAAATGCAGTTCCGACAGACACGCGCGTGGTCGTTAACATTCCCGCGTTTCGCATGGATCTTTTCGAGGATGGATCGCTGGTCAAGACGTACCAGGTCGGCATTGGTTATCCTCAATTTCCGTTGCCGCAGGGTTTGCGGAAGGCACAAACCATCATCTTCAACCCAACCTGGACGCCGCCGGATTCACCCTGGGTTGCGGACATGAAGAACATCACGCCCGGCGAGACAGTTGAAGCGGGCAGCAAGTTGAACCCGCTGGGACCAATCAAGATTCCGATTGGCCTGCCATCGCTGATTCATGGCGGCAAGTCACCGGCGAAGATTGGAAAGTTTGCCTCGCACGGCTGCGTCGGTTTGACGAATGCTCAGATTAAAGACTTCGCGATGATGTTGAGCAAGGCGTCCGACACGAACATTTCCGAACAGACGATCAACGCGTACCTGGCAGAGAAGGACCACACACAAACTGTAAAACTGGAGAAGACGATTCCGGTCGAGTTGCGCTACGAGACGATCGTGCTCGAAGACGGCAAGCTACACATCTACAGGGATGTCTACGCGCAGGACACGAACACTGAAGAGAATCTGCGGGCGGTCTTGGATGCGCACGGCGTGAGGTTCGAAGATCTTCCCGAGCAGCAACGAACAGAGGCACTCGATGCATTAAAGACGGTTTCAACTGACGCGAAAAAGAAAGAGGTGGTAATTGATTTGACTTCGGTGGGCCAGAAAGGCTACCCCGCCCCCGTGAATCTCGATAAGGGATCGGGAAAACCGGTGCCACAAAAAGGCACAAAGACAGCCACAAAAAGCACTAATCACTGATTGATGGGTGCTAACCGACTGTAGCGGCTTCACAGGAGTCGAGCTCGGGCGCCTCTTCGATGGGCGCCCCGGCCTCTCCGTAATACGGGCGGCCGGTTTCGATCGCTTCAAAGTATTCCTCAATGCGATCGAGCACCTCTTCAACTGTGTGCGAGTGATAGATTGACGTCCGGAACAGCGCCCCGCCCTGCAACCCACGCGTGAACTGCCCCGCCAACTGCTTCATCCGGTTGATCGCCGGAGTCTCGGGCATGTCTTCACGCAGCATGTCGAAATACTCGTGCAGGATCGCACGCTTGTCGGCGAGTGTCGGCTGAAAGATCTCACGCCCATGCATCGCATCTTCGATCTGACGAAAGATCCACGGATTCGCCATCGCACCACGCCCGATCAAAACACCATCACATCCCGTCTCGCGAAACTTTGCAAACGCGCCTTCGATCGTCGTCACATCACCACTCCCAGACACCGGCACGCTCACCGCTTCCTTGATCTGCCGCACAAGATCCCAGTTTGCGAGTCCGCGATAACCCTGTTCCTTCGTACGCCCGTGCAATGCGATGTGCTCGACGCCGCAGTCCTCCGCGAGCTTCGCAGTCTCGACAGCATTGATCGTGTGATCGTAAAACCCCGCGCGAATCTTCACCGTCAACGGTATCTTGATCGTCTTCTTGATCGCTTTGAGGATCGTTTCAAGCCGGCTGTGGTCCTTGAGCAAACCCGATCCACCACCGTGCTTGACGACCTTCGGCGCCGGGCAACCGCAATTCACGTCGAGAATGTCGGCGCCAACTTCCTCCGCCATCTCAGCCGCCATGCACATCCGTTCCGGCTGACCGCCAAAAATCTGCACCGCAAACGGCCGCTCGTCCGCGTAAAACCGCATCTGCCGTTTCGACTTCGGATTGTTCCGCGTCAGGCCTTCAACCGAGATGAACTCAGACACCGATAGTCCAACGCCGCCTCGCCGCTTCAACAAACGTCGAAACGACACGTCCGTCACGCCCGCCATCGGCGAAAGGATCAACGGCGGACTAATCTCGACGTCTCGAATTTTGAAAGGCTTTACCATTCGTACTTTTTGTGCCTTTTTGTGGCTACGGTTTGATCGTTACCGGCGTTCCGACGATGCGAGGTTTTTCGATAGGCAACACGAGGCGGTTTTGAACCGGCCACAGAAAAACACAGATTGCGCAGATTATGCTTAAGGCTTCTTTGACTTCTTTTTATCTTCCTTGTCCTGGCCCTTCGCAGCAACGGGCGCATTGATTTTCAATAGCGGCTCGACACTGGCTTTGTACTGTTCGGTGAGTTTGATAAACGCTTCGTTACGAAGATTCTGGAGATATGCTTCGCGCTCTTTTGCCTGGACCTCGCCAAGCATCGCCTCACGAACACGATTGTCATTGAACGCCGGCGCCGTTCCGGCGGGAGTCCTGGCATCGACTCTGATGATCTGAAATCCGTCGCCGACTTTGATGGGATCACTCACACCGCCGACTTGAATATTCTTCAGCGAAGCCACCAGATCTTCGCGCAAACTCGGAACGTCAAACTCTCCCACGGAACCTTTATCTGCCGGCGCGGTGCGCTGTCCGTTCTTCTCACGTTCTGAGTTGGCCGCAGCCAGCGCTCCAAAATCGGCGCCCGCGCGAATCTGATTGACAAGCTCCATAGCTCTCGCCTTCACAGCGGCTTCGTCTTTACCCGCGAAACTCAGCCAGATCTCGGAAAGCTTGATGCTCTCCGGTTTGCGAAACTTGTCGGGATGCGAGTTGAAATAGTCCTGGACCTCTTTAGGAGTGAAACCAAGATAAACTTTGCGATCGACCTCCTGTTGCATGACGGCCTGCTTCATCATCTCAGTGCGCATGGTGGTTCGAATGTCTTCATACTTGAGTCCACTCTGTTTCATCGCCTCGATGAGCTTTTCGATCGAATTGATGCCCTGCTCCTGCGCGATCTGCAACATGCGGCGATTCACTTCGCCCTCGATCTCGGAGGCCATATCGAGTTCCTTACCACGTTGCAATAGCAATTGCTCATTGATCAGCGTCGCGATCAGTTCCGCTTGGGTTTTCGCCACCTCTTCAGTCGCCTGCTGTTCGGTCATCCCTCTCTGTTTCAGCGCCTCGATCCGTTCTCTCGTCTCGCGCTTCAACATGGAAAGAGTGATGACGTCGTCGTTGACCTGTACGATGACCTCGTCGACAACCGTCATCTCGCCTTCCTGTGCAACCGCACGCGAGACACCAAATGCAAGCATGGCAAGCACAATGAGAAATATGAACGCGGAATTAATAAGCTTAATGTTCACTGACTTACTCCTAAGCTGAACGTTAATCTCTGCGGTCTCTGCGTACCTCTGCATTGTACTTGGATACAATG
>JBIOUJ010000225.1:0-35083 GCA_044867025.1 Pyrinomonadaceae bacterium
CAACCTGCTCCAAGAACCTTGTGTGGTACTGAAGACGACGAGAAATATCAAGCCGAGACTCCATCTCCTCCGTGTTTTCTTCACGATGGACGTACCTGCCGAAACTCAGAACGTTCAATACACGGAAAGCGAGTTGCGCATTCCGCCCGTGTTCCAAAGGCACCATCTCCGCGCGCCGATCACGCTCGATTTTTGCAGCCAGCCCGTTAGGATCTTTAGCGAAAGCCATTAACGCATCGTACTGTTGCAGCGCAATACTCGCCTCGGCGTCAATATCGTTTTCAAACGGATTCAGCGAGACCGTTTCCAGGCGTCCGCTCAGTTCCGATCGCAACTCGGGCTCCATCGAAGTGTTGAGCGCCAGCAGCAGCTTCAGTTGCGAATACGTGTGCAGACGCGAAGGTTGATTAACGTCCATACCGCGCCGGCCGGTCACGAAATCAAATACAGTGCGACCGAGAAAGAACGGCAGGTTACCAAACTTTGAAACCGACAGCACGTTCCGCGTTACGTCGTTCAGCACACGCCGCGACATCTCGCGTTTTTTCGGATTGTAGCTGTCTCGAAAATCGACCAGCAACATCGGGATCTTCGGATTCTCGAGTCCGTAAAGCCCGAGCGGGATCATCTCCACGGCTTCCGCGTCCGGAGTTTGACTGTCGACCGGATGGTTCTCGGAATCGAAGTAGCGAGTCTCGACGTATCCCTTCCAACTCGAAAGGCGCTTATCGGTCCACGGATTCGCGATGTTTAGAAAACGGCTGCTGAAACGTGAGCCTTGTTGTTTGATCAGATCTCGTTTTGCAACCCAGAGCAGTGCGTGCGTGGCGCTGCCATCGGGCATCAAAAGCGGCTCAAAGTAGAGCGATTCGGACTCCGCTCTCTGGCGCAGTAATTCCCAATTGTGTCCGCGTTCGTCTCGCGCCTGGGTGGTCTTCTTCGCGTAATAGCTCGGTAAGTTTACGTCGTCTACGAGACCACCAAATGTTTTTTCGGTGAGCAGCAGTCGCGCCTGGATTGTATCCATCTCAGCGCGCGACAGAATCGTCTCACCTTTCACTGCTTCATACAGGGTAAGTACGGAAAGCGCACGGATAATGTGCGACCTTCGATAGTCGCTGGTATTGCGCCTGTAAGAACTGGTCGAGGCTTTGATCGGAGTGCCGTAGGGATCGAGCAAAATATTTTGCAGTGCAGTCCAGAAAATCTTGTTCCAAACTTCACTCTCAGGCGAGGCGAGATCGAGCGCGGGCGGTGGTGTTTTACTCAGCGTCTCTTTATTGCCGACGCGCGTGTAGAAGAAAGGTATCGCTGCTGCAAGTTTTTGCTTCAACGTCGGGCGCGTATAAGTCAAAGGCCAAACGTAGCGCAGTCGATTGTTTTCAGCGTTACCGTCGCCAAGCGTGTCGCGCAAAATCGACACGAGTGGTATCCACTTGTCGTTCGCAGTTGACTCCAAACCCGCGAGCTTCGCGTGGACAGTAATCAACTCTGCACCGCCCGGCACTTCGACTCGCTCCAGACGGAGGATCTGCGAAAGTGCCACACCTGGGTCATTTTCCCCTGAATCGGGGAAATGTGGACCTTGGGCTTTGGTGACGAGTGGGAGTAATGGCGAGATAACGAGCAGAAAAGCTAAAGAAAAGCTCGCCCTCAGGTGCCAGTGCCTACGCCTTTGGATCTTCATCCTCTTTGGTTTGAACACTAAAAATTCTGGCAGATGGGGAGTTTGTACTGCATCCACGCACTACCGCTGCGCAAATTTACTTACGAAACCTCACGTCGTGTTTTCAACTGCAAGAGCTATGCCCCGAAGGGCGTAAAACCAATATACATTACTCTAGACTGCGATGGACCAACTTTGTGCCAGACGTATGACAGGTTATGCATTGTAACAATCCCCATCCGATGCCATTCCTACATGAGCTCGTTGCCGGTCGCGCACTCTTGCCAGTTAGGACGATTATCGAAGAACAATTGTTAACGGTGAACTGTCAGTTGTGACAGGTTTGTGAATTCACCTGGGTTGAGGCGAGTGACCTGAGGGTTGACTCGTAGTTTCGACTTCTTTGTTTTCTTTAGGGGGCGGTTCCCAGCCGGTGCGTTCGAGAAGGCTGAGACCAAAACGAATCGGAACTGCAAAGTTTGAGGCCTGGTTTTCAGTGAAGACTGCGAAGTTGACACCGATCACACGTCCGGAAGGTCCAAACAACGGCGCGCCTGAACCGCCTTCAGCAGTTCGTGCGTCGTACACGATACGACGGACGTCGAGATCGGTAATACTGCCCTGTGTGGTCAAAGGTTGAATACGTTTCGTTTCGGCAAGATATGCGAGCTGAGCCATCGGTGTGCCGTAGCGTTGTTGAATTCCTCTCGATTCAGCATCGTCGAGCAACGCCAGCAGGCGATCCGGACCAGAAGGATAACCCATCATCACGACTGTCTTGCCGACCGCGACAGCGTCCGGATCGGTTTCGAGTGGAAGCACAGGGATCGTTTCCGGAATCTCCGGCAGAGTCAGCGTACACACTGCCAGATCGTCTCTCGCGGAGGCGGCTTTGAACTCGAGCGTGATCGCCTGAGTGAAACCCGGAAAGTAAGCAATCAATTTTCTCAGTCGCGGCTGAGCTTTGAGACTGCCGGTGATACTTTGAGCGCGATCGTCTGCGATCCAGGGTTGAGCGATGTGTCGATTAGTAACGACGAAGCCTTGTCCGACGTGAAAGCCGCTGCCGACAAATTCATACTCCGCGATCGCCGCGTTGCCTTCAGGCGTCAGTGCTTCGGGCGCACCACTACTCTGAACGGTCCCGCCGCCATCGTTCACTTGCGATTCCGCGAAACGAAGTGGTCGACCAGTGCCGGATTCGACAAAATAGTAGGAGCCGGCTATCAGGCAGACACCACTTCCGTACTCGCTGCGCAACTTCACCGCCAGCGAAAGACTGTTCTGCAACTGCCTCGTCGACTGATCGATGTTGACCAACTGGTCGTTGGTTTTCAGGACCTGATCCTGCATCTGCTTGAGTTGTGCACGCTGCTCGTCGATGAGGCGGCGGCTGCGCTGGATCTCTTTGTACATTGCGAAGCCGAGGTAGAGCATGCCGCCAACCAGAATCAGCGCGATCGCCAACGTGACGAATTTGGTGCTCGGGTTAATCTCGCTTATGAGCTCGCGCGTAAACTGGCGAAGAAAAACCTTCGCGTCGTCGCGTCGTGCAGTGGCGGCGGACTCGATGGCAGCAGCTTCGATAAAAGGCGCAACGTGAGGTTCGCGAGACGAAGCCGGGACGACAGCCGGAAGCGCGCGTACGGGATAGAAGTGGAGAACAACTTCCGAATCCTTGATCCGAACCTCGTCGCCATCGTTGATTTGGGTGCCTGATTCGACCGGTTCGCCGTTCAAAGTCAGCGCCAGCGACGGGTCAAAATTGCTGACACGGTATGACCCGTTCGCCCGGCTAAGCTCGAGCAATACCGAATTTGCGGCGTCTTTCGGCACACTGGACGAGCGGAGTCGCAAGTCACAGCTTTCAGAAACCCCTATGCGAACGCTATCGTCGGTGAGGATTTCGGTGTGCCGGTCTTCGCCCGAGGAGATGTGAATAACCAGGCCGGTTGCCATAAACAATACAAAACTTCTAGCGACTACACGAAGCGGAGGGCTTCGACGGAACACATTCTACAATGAAGTCGAGCTAAAGAGTTAACGTTATTAGCGTGTGGTGGTAGCATGACGTTGAAGGAAGGGAATGAACGTTGGCGGAAGCGGGTTTCATAGATGACTGTGAGCGTTTAGTCGAGCTGGCGCCGATTGCCGCGGCTTCGATCACGCATCACGTTTTTGTTTGCACCGGCAAATCGTGTTCGGCGGTTGAGAGCATGGAGGTCAAGAACGCTTTCGAGCGCGAGCTGAAGGCGCGACGTCTCCAGTATGGGAAAGAGAAGAAGGGGTGCAATCCGCAGGGGTCAGTAGTGTTGACTGAATGTGGGTCGGTCGGGTTTTGTGCGATTGGCGCGGCGGTAATGGTTTATCCCGATGGTGTTTGGTACGCGCAAGTGCGGGCGGGAGACGTTCCGGAAATTGTCGAGGAACACATCGTGAACGGTCGCCCCGTCGAGCGCCTCGCGTTGATGCGGGTTACAAAGTAGTACAAATTACACAGACGGTTTCCAGCGAAGCACGGGTTTCCGTGCCGCTGCGGCTTCATCGAGACGGCCGATGCGGGTGTCGTGAGGGGCGTTCAAAACCAACTCAGGATCCTCAACAGCCTCACTCGCAATCGATTTCATCGCAGCAATAAACTGATCGAGCTCCTGTCGACCGACTGACTCCGTCGGTTCGATCAGCATCGCGCCTTGTACGATCAACGGGAAGTAGATCGTCGGTGGATGGAACCCGTAGTCGATCAGGCGCTTCGCGATATCGAGCGTGTGAACGCCTTTGCGAGCCTGTCGCTTGTCGGTAAATACAACTTCATGCATCGGTGAGCCGGCGAACGGTTTGTCGTAGTCATCAACAAGCCCGGCCGCCACATAACGCGCGTTAAGAACAGCCGCTTCCGTTGCTTCGCGCAAACCGTCGTTGCCGTGCGTCAGCGTGTAGGAAAGCGCCCGCAACATCATCCCGTAATTTCCGAAGAATGCTTTTACACGCCCGATCGATCGCGGCTGATCGTAATCGAGGCGGAACGTCGCGTCATCAGACTTCACGATGCGCGGCACGGGCAGAAACGGTTCGAGTTGTTTCGTGCAGCAACATGGCCCACAGCCGGGTCCACCGCCGCCGTGTGGAGTTGAAAAAGTTTTGTGCAGGTTCAGGTGAATAACGTCGACCCCCATGTCGCCCGGGCGCGCGATACCCACAAGCGCGTTCATGTTGGCGCCATCCATGTAAACGAGACCACCGGCCTCATGAACGATCTCGCAAACCTGTTTGATGTTGGTCTCGAAGAGACCGAGCGTGTTCGGGTTGGTCAACATTAGACCAGCCACTTCACCGTGCGAGCAGAGTTCGCGCAGGTGGTCCAAATCAGTGAGACCTTCGGCGGTCGACCTGATCGTTTTAACTGAAAAGCCCGAGAGGTGCGCGGAAGCCGGATTGGTTCCGTGCGCGGAATCGGGAATCAACATCGTGCGCCGGTGCGAGGCTGCGGCTCCGTCGCGCGAATCCAGAAACGCGCGAATGATCATGATCCCCGTCATCTCGCCGTGCGCACCTGCTGCGGGTTGGAGAGATACTCCCGGCAGACCCGTGATTTCAGCGAGATGTTGTTGGAGCTCGTAGATAACCTCGAGTGCGCCTTGTGCGTCGTGTTCCTCCGACAGAGGGTGAAGATTTGCGAATCCTGCAATCCGCGCTACACGTTCGTTAAGGCGCGAGTTGTACTTCATCGTGCAGGAGCCCAGCGGGTACATGCCAAGGTCGATCGAATAGTTCCACGTCGACATGCGGACAAAATGACGGATGACATCGACTTCGCTGACTTCGGGCATGCCTTCGAGATCGTCGTCACGCCGAAATTCTGCAGGGATTTTGAGCTGGGCTTCGTCGACGTCGAGCGCGGGGAGCCGGTATCCAATACGGCCTGTTTGCGACCGCTCGAAGATGAGCTGCTCGTTCGGGCTGATGTGGCTCGTAACTTTTGTGATGGCCGTTGTCATAGTCCTATATGTTCATGAGCGCTCTAATCAGCGCGTCGATCTGTTCGCGGCTGTTGACCTCTGTCACGCAGACGAGAAAATCGTTCGGTCGATCAGACATGAACCGCGACAGGGCGATCCCTCCATCAATCTGATTCTCTTTTCCCAGACGCGAAAGCAACTCCACCGCTTTGATTGGCCCACGCACGACGAATTCGTTGAAAGAGGGCCCGGTGAAGGGAATTGAAAACCCCTTGATTCTGGCGATAGTAGATCTTGCATACAGCGCCTTCTGCGCGCATTGATGTGCGACTTCCTGAATGCCGCGACGGCCCATCGTCTCCAAATAAACCGTTGCCGCCAGCGCGATCAGTCCTTCGTTAGTGCAGATGTTGGAGGTGGCTTTCTCCCGGCGAATGTGTTGCTCGCGCGTGGCGAGCGTGAGCACGAAACCTCGACGCCCTTTCTTGTCGTATGCCTCTCCTACGAGCCGGCCGGGAATTTGTCGTGCGTATTTTTCTTGCGTCGCAAACAGTCCTAAATATGGACCACCGAACGACAGCGGCACTCCAAAAGATTGTCCCTCGGCGACCACGATGTCAGCGCCGCACGCGCCCGGAGATTTCAACAACCCCAAAGACATCGCCTCAGTGATGGCAACAACCAACAGTGCACCTTTCGCATGCGCAGCGTCGGCGAGCGCGGCAACATCCTCGATGCAGCCAAAGAAGTTTGGTGATTGCACTACAAGCGCAGCCGTCTGATCGTCCACTGCCTCGGCCAAACCCTTCTTTGACTGTCCCGTCTGCTCGTGAAACGGCGTCAGTTCCAGGTGAATGCCGGCGTGCTGAACGTAAGTTCTTACGACTTCCAGATACTGAGGATGTACGGCGCTCGAAGCGACGACTTTCGATCGCTTCGTCACTCGTTCAGCCATCAATACGGCCTCTGCGAGTGCTGTCGAACCGTCGTACATCGAAGCGTTGGCCACTTCCATTCCGGTTAGCTGGCACACGAGCGTTTGAAACTCGAAGATGGTTTGCAGAGTGCCCTGGGAGATCTCTGGTTGGTATGGAGTGTACGCAGTGAAAAACTCAGAGCGCGAGAGAATGTGATCGACTATGGTTGGAATGTAATGCGAATAAGCACCGCCGCCCATGAAGCTCGTGCGCCGAGCTCCGGTATTTCGCGTGCCCAACTGTTCGAACCTGTTGAGCAGCTCGATTTCTGAAAGAGCGGCGGGCGTGTTGAGAGGTTGCTTTAAAAGTAAATCCTGAGGAATGGAATCGAACAGTTCTTCAGCCGATTCGAGCCCAATTGCCTGGAGCATTTCCTTGCGCTCTTCCGGCGAGTTAGGAATGTAGCGCAAGATTATTCTGTCTCAGCTTTCGTAAAATCTTCGTACTCCGCGGCTGTTAGTAGGCTATCAACCTCGCCTGGGTTCGACATCTTCACGCGGATCATCCATCCCTCGCCGTATGGATCGGAGTTCACTGTTTCAGGCTCGTCGGCGAGCGATTCGTTGATCTTTACAACTGTGCCGGCCACGGGAGAAAAAACTTCCGACACTGCCTTAACTGATTCGACCGAACCAAAAGATTCATTCGCGGCAAATTCATCGCCTGCCTTCGGCAACTCGACGTACACTACGTCACCCAATGAGTCTTGAGCATAGTCGGTGATGCCGACGACGGCCTCATTACCCTCTACTCTCACCCATTCATGATCTTTACTGTAGTGTAGGTCTTCCGGAACGTTCGCCATGGATCCTCCATCGTCTAAATCTTGTCAATCCCTAAATCTTGTTAATCCTGTCTTTACTTCGGCCGCTTGTAGAATGGCGTCTTGACAATTTGCGCACCCACAAGCCTCCCGCGCACGTCGATCTTTATCTCCTGGCCGACGTTCGCATGTTCGACAGGCACATATGCGAGGCCAATATTCTTCTTTAGGAAAGGCGCCGGACTGCCTGACGTCACCTTTCCGACACGCTTTTCGTCAATGACAACTTCCTGATCGTCGCGCGCGATGCCGCGGTCAGTTACTTCAAATCCTACGAGCTTGCGTTTTATGCCATCGGCTTTTTGGCGCGCGAGCGGTTCGCGACCTATAAAGTCGCCCTTGTCCAGTTTGCAAATCCAACCGAGGTTAGCTTCGAGGAGCGTGGTCGTCTCGTCGATCTCGTGACCGTAGAGGGCCATGCCGGCCTCGAGTCGAAGTGTGTTGCGCGCAGCGAGACCACATGGCAGTACGCCTGTGGGTGTGCCGGTGTTGCCGGTGTCGAGAATCTTGTTCCACAACTGTTCCGCACGATCCGCCGCTGCGTAAACTTCAAACCCGTCTTCACCTGTGTAACCAGTGCGAGAAATGATTCCTTCGACGCCGTCCACGCTGCCAGGGCTGAAATGGTAGTACTTGATCTGATCCAGCGGCAGGTCAGTGAGCTTTTGCAGAATCGACAGCGCGTCCGGGCCTTGCAGTGCGAGCTGGCAATAATCGGAACTGACGTTGTTCAACTCGACCGACTCACCTGAATGATTCGACTTGATCCAATCCCAGTCTTTTTCTGTCGTGCCGGCATTCACGACGAGCAACAGGTGATCTTCAGCGAGACGATACACGAGCAGGTCGTCGATGACGGTTCCCTGCGGAGTTGTCAGTGCTGAATACTGTGCCTGGCCGTCTACGAGTTTGGTGACGTCGTTGCAGGTTATGCGGTTGACGAAAGCGATCGCGCCGGCGCCGCGAACGTCGATCTCGCCCATATGAGAGACGTCGAAGAGTCCGGCGTGAGTGCGTGTGCGCAGGTGTTCTTCGATCGTTCCCGCGGGATATTGAACGGGCATATCCCACCCGCCGAAGTCGACCATACGCCCGCCTGCTTGCCGGTGGGCGCTGTTGAGTGGAGTTTGTTTTAGCTGTGGAGCCGTTGCCGTCAAGTTACTCACCACGCACGCCAGAGATGAGCGTCATGTTATTTAGATCAGTAATAACAAGGTGAATCGGCAACGTAGCATGCGCGCTGCGGTGCGTCAAGCGGGGTAGGGGAACGCCGATAAAGGTATTCTAGCTTTTACAGAAAAACGCCGAGATCCATTCGCCTACGCTGAGACTACAAGAACGGTTAGAGTTGGTAAAAGTTAGTGAATCGCTTCTGGCTAAACCAAGAACCTCTCCGGATGCACGGTGGGTAAATCAAGCGAACGAATTAATAGTTGTGACTGAGCGTGGGTGTTTCGTTTGGGCCGATTCGCTGACGTAGGGGGACGTCTGTTGGACCAGGCGAAAACTCAACCTGAATTGGGCCAGCGGAATCTACTCTCGTCGTGAACGAAAGTCAAATTAAGTTTTTAGAAATTTCGACCGTCGACGCCGACCTTCTGAACAGTAAACACGACGCGCATTGTGTCCGGGCGCCGATCGAGTGAGGCAGGAACGAAGGCAGCACTCTGACGTAAGGCGGTTTCAAAGTCATCCAGCATTTGCTTGTCGCGCGGAGGTTGGACCACGCCCGCCAACGATGCTGAGCCATTACTAAATACATTCGTAACCACAACCATGTCGTCAGCATCATCCGAGTAGTGTGCGTCTGAATGCGGATGCGCGTACGCACGCGTCAACGCAGCAAGCGCACCACCGGGATCCAAACTCGGCGATTCTTCGGCGTAAGGCGCGCGGCTCGCTGCGAAGTCTTCCGGACTTACCGGCTTGTAGAGGTTGTAACCAGGCTCTATTCGCAAGACAAGTACGCCACTGTTTTGCAGCGCAGCCTCGCGCAACGCCACGAAGTGTGGACGCAGAGCAGTGAACATCAGGAAGAACATGATTACAGAAGCGAAAGAACCAACAGTGTAGGGCATGAGGCGCGGCTCGATGAAACGCGCGATGCGAACACCCAGCGAAGGAGGCGGAGCCTGCCGGCGAGCGGCTGCTTCAATCGTCAGAAGATCTGTAATTGTATCGGCGAGACCTGCGGGAGGCACCGGTCGGCTCAGTAAACTGAGACTCCGAGTCAGCGAACGCAACTCGGCTATTTCGGCACGACACACCGGGCAACGATCTAGATGCTCGTCGATTGCCACTCGAGTCGGGAGAGACACACAGTCGTCAACGTACAACGAAAGCGTTTGTCTGGTTTCTTCGCACGACATAGGGGTAAATTCCAACTTGCGATGTTCTCGGATGGCTGACCGACCCCGGCTGCTCCCTTTTTGAAAAGAAGCAACTCCGACAAGTTTAGGGCAACCCCTTCAGGCTTGAGTGAGCGATGCTTTCAACGGGTGTTGCTGGCCACGTTTTCAATACGCCCTCATCATGCCACTACGGAAGCCTTGAGCCCGCCGTTTCCTCACTTCGACCCATTTGGCACCGAGTTTTTGTGAGCCGGGGCGGATCAGCCATCCGATTACAAAGATCCTTCCAGCTTTCGCCGGAGTTCCTGGCGCCCTCGCGCCAGTCTGGATTTCACAGTTCCCACGCTGATTTGGAGAGTCGCAGCGATCTCCTCGTAGGCAAAGCCTTCGATATCTCTCAAAACCACCGCTTCTCGATAAACTCTTCGCAAACTGCTCAGCGCTTTCATCAACGCTCGTTCTCGCTCGTTTGCGAGAGTGTCCTGTTCGGGATCTTTAACAGTGGTGGACTTCAGCGTCGAAATCAGTCCCAACCGGCCACCGCCGATCTCAGGCGCGTCCAGGGACACAGTTGCGTCACGACGCCTGCGACGCCACCAGCGCCAACGATTGCGCGCCTGGTTAATTGCGATCCGGTAAATCCAGGTGCGCACATCCGATTCGCCTCGAAAGTGATTGATGCTCTGGAAGGCACGCAGAAATGTTTCCTGTGTCAGGTCGCGTGCCTCTTCGGCGTTTTCGGTCAGGCGATATAACAAACCATAAATCTCGCCCGAGCGTTCGTTCACCAGTGTCTCGAAGGCTGCTGCGTCGCCGCGCTTTAATCTTTCAATGAACTGACCGTCGGCTTGTGGCCGTGCATCGGCTACGGCCGCCGATGCAACCTGCTCTAAATCCACTTGCCCGCGGAGGACTATTGGCTCTCCGTAGCTCACTGAACACCCCCTGGGGCGGGAATCCGAGCAGCTAATAATTTTTGCCCTTTCCCGGACAGGCTGCCCCTTAGACAACCCTCATCCAGTTTTTGTTCCCAATGTTTCTGAAAAAAATCCATGCCGTGTCTTAGATGCGTTCAGTTATCAGTTATGGCTTCTTGACAAGTTTTTATACGCCCCATTAGAGTGAATCTTTTTCCGCTAATCATACACCCAAGAGAACGTAGACGACTACGTAGGCTTGCAAGAGGAAAACAGTGGCAAAGTATAAGAAAAAGCGTGCGCGAGAACTGCAACACGACCGCTTCCGCGACACGACGATGAGCTTCTTCGACCGGCTCGGCAATTTGATGGAAGGTCGAGGCCGCACGATTCTTTACGGTTTGGGCGGGGTGATACTCGCCGGCCTGATAGTGCTTTTGTTCGTTAAATGGAGCAATCGTAAGAGCGACGAGGCTCGGCAGGCCCTCGGTCGCGCGATAACGATTCAGAAGGCTCCCGTTATGGCGACACCCGTGCCGGGCACTACTGAAATGACCTTCCCCACAGAAAAGGAACGGGCTCAGAAGGCCATCGAGGAGTTTGAAAAAGTCGCCGCGAAGTACGGAGACCCCTACCGATCGGAATCACAGTACTTTATCGCCGTCAATCGATTGGCTCTCGACCGTCAAAAGGGAGTCAGCGAACTGGCCGCACTCGGCAACAGCAACGTGTCGGAAGTCGGGCCCCTTTCGAAGTTCGCACTCGCACAGACCTATGAAAGCGACGGCAAACTCCAGGAAGCCGCACAGCTCTATAGCGATCTCGCAAAAATGAACAGCCTCACGATCAGTTCTGACACTGCAAATCTGCGCCTGGCAAAGGTCTACGAAAAACTCGGAAAGAAGAAAGAAGCCGCGGATCTGCTTTTCAATATCGTCGACGCTTCGCGAAAGGCTAAGGGCGATGATAATCTTCCACTTCCGCAGAGTGAGGCCGCGCGAGAAGCGGCTGACGAACTCAAGAAACTCGATCCGGAGCGCTTTGCCCAGCTTCCGCCCGAAGCCCCCTTTTTAGCAGGTTAGATCAAATCTTCTCTGCGTAACTCTGCGTCCTCTGCGTCTCCGCGGTGGACACATCCATTCACCGCAGAGACGCAGAGGACGCAGAGTTACGCAGAGGAGTAGCTTTATGCAGACCTAATGGACAACCTGACCCATACACTCGTCGGACTTACTGCCGCGCGGGCGGGGTTGGAGAGACTTTCGCCAGGCGCGACCATGCTCTGCGTGCTCGCCGCCAACTCACCGGATTCAGACATCGTCGTTCTGGCTTTCGGAGACAGGTGGGACTTTCTACAACATCATCGCGGCATCACTCATGCAATCATCGGCGTGATCGTTCTGGCGATAGTGCTGCCACTGATTTTCTACGTCGGCGATCTTCTCTGGTCGCGGCTCCGTAAGAAAGAACCAGCAGTAAAACTCAAGGGACTTTTGATCGCTTCGTTTGTCGCAAGCGCAACTCACCCACTGCTCGATTGGACCAATAATTACGGCATTCGTTTCTGGCTGCCGTGGAACGCGAAGTGGTCGTACGGCGATCTTGTTTTTATCGTCGATCCGTTTATGTGGTTGATACTCGGAGGCGCGGCGTTTCTGTTAGGTGCGAAAACCAAGCCGCTCAAGTTCATCTGGGCGGCAGTGGCCGCGATATTGACGTTTCTGATCGTAGCGAGCCCGCGCGCGAACAGTTTGCCCAATCGTCCTTTGATTGCGCTTTTATGGATAGTGGCATTGACCGCGTTTATTGTTCTGTTTGTAACAGGAGCGCGCGAGCGTTGGGGGAACAAGATCGCCTTGGCCGCGTTTGCACTCGTGATTTGTTACTGGGGCCTGCTCGCGGTTGCACATTCGAGAGCGATCGGGCGGGGAGGTGAACACGCCGCACAATTGGCAGGTGCAAACGCCGAGGTCGTGTCGAGACTTGCCGCGATGCCCACGCTTGCGAATCCGTTTCGCTGGGATTGCGTGTTTGAAACAGATCGCGCGATGTACCGGTTCAACCTCAGTCTTGTTGGAAATGCGCAGCCTGGCAACGCAGTTCGCTACGTGAAGACACCTGCGTTGCAGGAACGGGTTTCGGAGCAGCGACCTGCTCGCGTGTTCCTGGGTTTTGCGCGATTTCCGGTGATGGAATTGGAAGACCCGAGTTGCACCACGCAGACTCTCGTTCAATTAGCCGACTTGCGCTACACTGAGCCGGGCAGATCGAGAGGCACGTTTTCACTTGAAGTTCCTATCGATTGTCCGGTGCAATATTCAAGAAGATGAACGAAACCAAAGAGTTCAATAGCTTGCCTGTCCTCTCCGAAGTGCAGGAGGAACGCGAGCGCGCGCAAAAGAAACTCACGATCGCCAGCGTGCGAGTTTCGCCGGGTCCGTACCTCGCAGTGGCCAGCGTCGTTACCTTCGTTGCAGCCCTCGTGTTGCGTGCTAATTACGATACTACTGCTTTAATTCTGATAGTCTCAGCGTGGTTGATCATTCCCGTGCTCGCGCTCAGCGATCGCATCGCATTCGATGGCATTTCGCTGCGACGCCAGGGACCACTCGCTTCGTTAATCCATCTGCTTTCCGGGTATTGCAAACAACTCGCGATCGACGATTTCGAGACTGTCGAGACACAGGCCGTTCGCACACTGCGACGCGGAGGACGCGTTCGCTATCGCTATCGAACACAGATCACAGGAAAAGGAAAAGAGTTTGTGATCGTTTCCGGTGGCCAATATTACCGGCACTTTGTGCGCGAGCTTTTCCCACTAATCCACGAAAGCAAGCTCGACAATCGCAGCCGCGACTTACGTGATTATCTAAACGATCCGACCTTCCTGAACCGGAAGAGCCAGCTTTCGCAGCTCGCGTCGTCTGACGTCCTCGACCTCACGAGGTCGGATTTCAAACTCGGCGGTAAAGCAAACCGGCGTACTGACGTTCCCGACGCGCCCGCAACTCCTGAAGATCTCGAAAGAGCGCGACTGCTGCGTCGACTCGGAAACGAATTGCGTGTGTCAG
Source organism: Pyrinomonadaceae bacterium (assembly GCA_044867025.1). Lineage (GTDB taxonomy): Bacteria > Acidobacteriota > Blastocatellia > Pyrinomonadales > Pyrinomonadaceae > PSRF01. The sequence continues at coordinate 13,765 of JBIOUJ010000225.1, forward strand.
GCCGTCTACGTGAGGCAGGCGAAGCGTTTCGCCGTGCTCTCAACGTGCGGCCGCACGGCGCGTGGCTGATTTATGATTTCGCACGATTACTGAGATCGCAGGCGAGCGCGCAGGCAGATGCGCGTTTGTTGTCGAGAGCGCGAGCGGCGCTGCGGCTCGCAAGCATACGAGCGGAGAACGACCTGATTCTGCTGCCGCTGATCGGCGAAAGCTTCCTCGAATGTGGTGATGCCCGACATGCGAGACGCGCGTTGGAGAGGGTTGTCGAGCTCGATAACGGAAACTTCAAAGCGAGAGTGGGGCTGGCGGACATCGCGCTGCGGGAAGGGAAGTTGGCCCACGTTATTCATCACTACCAGGAAGCAGCGCGTGTCAGTTCAGAGCAGTCGCTCGCGCGCTACGCTCGTAGCGAAGGCGATTACTACATGCAGTTGAACAACGATGACGATTATCTTGCGGCTGAGCTGCGCCGGATTAATTGGTTGCAGACAGTCACTCGCATTCGTCGTCTTGCATTGCGTGTGACGAATGCGAGTGTGATGCTGGCGATTATCGGAGGTTTTGTTGATCCGTTTGCCGGTAGCTTGGGGTGGTCGCTTGCTTCGTCCGCGTTGATTATCTGGTTACTCACCTTGCTCGGCACGCGCATGCTCTTCACGCGCTCCAAGCCCGCAACATATTAAATCCGCGTTATCGGTGGTTAAACTTTCTTCCGCTTACTTGCAGCCTTCCTGGTAACAGGCGCCGGAGTAATCGTTCGCGCCTGCTGTTCCGCTGCTGACGCGACGGCGAATGTTTTTACCGGCTCGGGACTGAGCAAAGCGTCCCAGCGATAACGCGGGCGCTCACGTCCCTCACTCAAACGCTTGAACACAAGCTGCACAACCGCATTAACGATCCACGTGTGATAGAACTCGCCCACTGACGCCAGCTCCGCATCAGGCGCAGGATTCATGAAATCAATCGCATACGGAACGTCGTCTTTGATCGCAAACTCGACGGTGTTGAGGTCGTAACCGAGCGCGGTGCAAAGCGTGCGCACGTCATTGGCCACGCGTTCCGCCAACGCAGGCGCCAGGTAGTTTGGATTGTGAACGTACTGTTCGCCCGACAGGTACGGCTTCCGCGGATCGTAAGCCATGATCATCACTTCCTGCTGGCCCACGCAGTAGCACCTGACAAACTGCTCAAACTCAATCGACTCCTGCAACGTCATGCAGAGCGTTCCGGTTTTGTCGTACTCCGCCCAGAGTTCCTCGAGCGAGTTGATCTTCGAAACATTCTTCCAACCACCGCCATCGAACGGTTTCATGAACGCCGGTAAACCGACGTAGTCGATGATTGCCTGCCAGTCGAGTGGAAATGCGAGATTGCGCAAACTCTCACTGACGATGCCCTCGATGTAGTCCTTTTGCGGCAACAAAACCGTCTTCGGAATCGCGACGCCCAGTTTTTTGCCGAGTGAATAGTTGAAGAATTTGTCGTCGGCCGACCACCAGAAGGGATTGTTGATGATGATGGTTCCTTCGAGCGCCATTCGCTTCAGAGTGGCGCGATAGAACGGAACTTCGTGCGAAATGCGATCGATAACGAGGTCGTACTTCGGAGGATCGTCGAATTTGACGCCGTCGAGCTTGATGTATTCGGCCACGACATCGCCCCGACCCTGTTCATTAATGCCTTTGATTATTGCCTCCGGAAAAGTCTTTTCCCGGCCAACGAGAATTCCTACTCGCTTCATATGTGTGTATGTGTCCTTTCGCGAAAATCAAGCAAAATACCCGCGACTGTGTTCCTTGTCAAACAGGCATCCGCACCTTCGCCGGTGGCATCCATGCAAGAGTCATTGAGGGTAAAACGGGCTTTTTAAGAGGCATGTGTTACAATCCGCCCTCAATGCAGGACTTTCCCCGGTTGGCGCCGGCATCACGACGGCGATCTGAATTCAAGGAGAACGTTTAGTTTGGTTCGTCTATTTCTGGCCCTGATGGCTCTCGCTGTGTTTTCTATGTCGATGGCTTTGCCGGGTTATACCCAGACCCCGACGCCGCAACAAGAGCCACCTAAACAAGAGCCGAAACCTGAGAACAAGCCCAAAGAAGAGAACAAGGGCGGCAAGCAGGACAACACCAAATACACGGCCGAACAGGTTGTTGAGTCGGTAATCCTCGTATACGGCACCCGTCCAGCGCTAGACCACATCCGCCGGAATGGCATCGAGCGCGGCAGAATCACTCGCACAACCGCCGAAGGTAATACTGAAGAGACAAACTACGAAAGACGCTTTGTGCGCGGTGAAAACCTCGACAAAGACAAGATCCGCCTCGATCAGAAACTTCCTACGATGGAGTATTCACTGATCTACGGCGACGGGAAACTGTGGGGAATCATCAATGGCGCCGCTTTCACGCCGCGCCAGGACGCCACGGCGAGCTTCATTTCTCAGCACGTTCACAGCATCGATTCGCTGCTGCGTTACAAGGAATGTGGTTCGACTCCCACGCTCGTCGGCAAGGAACAGCAAAAAGGCCTCGAGCTTTTCGTCGTCGACCTGACGGACAAGCACGATCGAAAGACCCGTTACTACATCAGCGCGCGGTCATTGCGCGTCCTTTGGCTCGAGTATGACGAAGGTGGTATCAAGTACACCCGGAAGTTCCACGATTATCGAGCCGTTCAGCAAACGCTCGCGCCCTATCGCACCGTCCTTTTAGAAGACGGCCGCCAGAGCCAGGAAACCCGCGTTCTCACCATAACCTACGGCGCCAAAGTCGACGACTCAATCTTCAAAAGCCCCGAGGGCTAGTCTTAGTCCACAAAAAGCACAAATAGAGCTAAACTCCTCGGAACTTGAACAGAACCAGGGCGTGTACTGCACGTGGTCGAGCCCGCAACCTACCGTGATGGAAACGTTGACTACCATCGATGAACTGGGTTTTGCCCGAGCCTTGCAGGAGGACATGCTGGAAGACACTACGTCTGACCACGCGTTGCTCGAAGCGACAAGGACGGGAGATCAGGACGCCTTTGCAGAGTTGGTGAGTCGATATCGCAACCAGATTACGAGCTATATCTACAGAATGACCAACGATTACGACGGCGCTGTAGATCTGGCTCAAGAGACGTTTGTCAGAGTTTACCGGGCCGCTGACAGGTACCAGCGCAGCTATGCGTTCTCGACTTACATCTACCGCATTGCTACCAACCTGGCCATCAGCGAGCTCAGAAAACGAAAACGACGCAAGCTTGTTTCCCTGACAGGGTTCTTTTTACCAAGCGATGGCGGCGAACCAAAGGAGTTGAACCCCCCGGATTGCCGGCCGTTGCAGGACTCGGAGCTGGTTGACACGGAGCGGCGCAACGCGGTCCAACGCGCGATCAGCACGCTTCCGGAGAAGTACCGGGCGCCTTTGATTCTGCGCGACGTCGACGGTCGAAGCTACGACGAGATCGCGAAGATTCTCGAGACGAGTGAGGGCACAGTGAAGTCGAGAATCAGCCGGGCGAGAGGATTTCTGCGAGAGAAGATGCGGGCTTATTTGTAGGTGAAAGTGTTATGAGAAAAAACAACTGCGAAGAAATTCGTCGCGAACTCGACGAGTTGATGCTTGACGAGACGTGCAGCGCTTCTGCGGTCGAACATTTGAACGACTGTTCCGCGTGTCGTGAGTTTTACGAAACGCGAACGAAGTTGCGGCAGATGGTCGGAAGTCTCGGCACAGTCGCGGCGCCCCCGGATTTTGATTTTCGCCTGCGTGCACGGCTCGCGAATGATTCGAGCAGTCAGGGCTTTCATTTCTGGCCGTTGGCGCGCAAAGGTCTCGCGTTTGCGGCGGTGCTCGTCGTTTTTCTAACGGGGATCATCGTCGTGCGCAACATCGTGAATCAGCAAACGGCGCGTGAAGTCGCCGACAGCAAACCAGTCGTTCCGCAACCCGCGCCAAAACTCGTTGCGCCGGTAGCGTCGAATGCAGCCTCTCCGTCGCCTGAGTTAACTGCTGGAGTGCAACCAGGCACTGTGCCGAAAAATAAAAGCGAGCGTTCAGTAACAGGACCGAGGGTGAAGCGACCTTTGGCGACTGTTGAGTCAGCGAGCATAGGTGCACAAGTGATCTCGGGATCGAGGATCGATTCAGAAGCCACCGCCGTTATTCCGATCGACGCATCGCTCCCGTCATTCAAATTCTCGCTCGACGACGGCAGTGGAAATGCGAGGACGATCTCCGTGCCAACAGTTCGCTTCGGTTCGCAACGGATGCTGCCAAACGGACATCAGTTCGCGCAGAAAGGTATCTGGTAGTACGCGTCGTTCAGAGTTCAAGCTTTAGCTTGCTCTTCGAAAACCAACCTAAAGGTTGAACTCTGAACTATGAACGGTGAGTCAGTAGGAAGTATTAAAAGATGACTGTAAGACGTTTCATCCGAGTCACGCCGTTGTTGAGCGCACTGCTCTGTTGTTCGGTCGCTGTTGCTCAGACCACTCCGGCGCCGCCAAAGAAGCCGGCGGCTCCCCCGAAGGCGACGAGTCGCGACAAGGTGCCCGCAGCTCCGCAAGTCGTGACCATCGTTCATCGTTTGAACGGACTGAAGATGTTTCGACTGTTGCTGCGATCTCAGCAACAGGTGTGGGCCATTGACAGTCTTGATTCGGCTTTCAACTTGAAGGACGACGTCCACACGAACGTCATCGCCGGTCTCGCAATGGACGACGGCGAAACTATCGCCGCATGGTTACCAGAGGCTGACGTAGAGTTACCGCGACCGCCAGTCGCAGCATTCCCACGATCCGGGGCCAATTTCTTCAATGGCCCAGACCTTACCGTGATCGGTCCCGACGGAAAGCGACTTCCCGCCAAATATATCGGACTCGATGCAGTGACAGGACTCTCGATTTTGAAACTCGCTAACAAGCAGGCGGTTTCCGCAGGAGCAATCAAGGACGAGCCGGCCAAGACCGGTGACACTGTTTTGCTCTTAGCACCCGAACCGGTGACCAAACCGGTCACCAAACCTCGACCTGCTTTTAATAACACCCTCCGTGTCCGCATGGGAGCGATTGAGGGACAGATTCAACATATCGTGACTGCTCCATCCGGAGATGTAGCTCGATTCAAAGTCACCGCCGCAGGACTCACACAGGAGAACATCGGCGGTGTTGCGATTAACGAGGCTGGCGAGACGATCGGAATCGTCGATGGTCTGGAAGGAACCGAAGCCAGCATTCTGCCCACTGCGCTGATCCGGCGTGCGGCAGAACGCGTTTCACAACAGCAGGCAAGCGTTCCGCGCCCGTGGCTGGGTGTGAAAGGCGAAGCAGTAGCCGCATTGAAACCCAACCAGTTTGTGAACCACGGTTGGGCGATGGAACGCGCGTCCGCTCTTGCGGAAAACCATCGCGGGATCTTGCTGACGTCCATAGCGCCTGACAGTCCGGCAGCGAAGGCTGCGTTGCGCGCGGGAGATGTGATCCTGAAGATCGACAATAAAGATATTCTGAACGAACAGGACTTCACGTGGTGGCTCGAACAGGCTGGTCCAAGTAGTTCGGTGGAGTTTACAGTTGCGCGTCCGGATTGGCCTGCGGAACAGGAGTTCAACGTGAAGTTGAGCGGCATGTTGGATCCGGCGTTCAGCTTCAATTTGCGCCGCCGTCCTTGGGCCAAAGGCTTTTCGCTGATCGATCAGGGGATTGAAACCGTCGCGTTGAAACGGCCGGTTGCGATGCAGCTCGGAACCACCACGGGTCTGCTGGTCGTCTACGTCGAGCCTTTTACGGCCGCATTCGACGCGGGCGTGCAACCCGGCGATGTGATCCAGTTGATCGACGGCAAGCCCGCAGTCTCATTCAAAGTAACACCGCAAGTCACGTCGTTAACATTCGACATCGTCCGCAATAAGGAAAAAATCGTCGTCAAGCTCGCCCCCAGGAAGAACTAGGGCCACAAAGAGGCACACAAGGCTTTTTGTGCCTTTTTGTGGCTAGTGATACCCTTAGCGGCCATGTTCCCTGAGGCCGTTGCTCGTTACCACGAACTGTTAGCTAACACAGACTTAGCAGAAGCATCACGTGCCGTACTGGATGAAGGTCTGGAAAAGGCCAAGCTGATCTTCGGCGGTCGACGTCTTTCACCGTATCTGCGCCCGCACTTTGTCTCCGAGACAGACTTCGCGCGCATCTGCCGGATTTGCGAAACCGTTTGGTCCGCGATTCAAAAGGTGAAGGACGCAGCCGTGGCCGACCCGAAGGTTTTCGACGATCTCGGCCTGACAGAGATCGAACGCGATCTCGTTTCAATCGATCCGGGTTACGTCGCTGTTTCACCGACCTCGCGGCTCGACTCATTTCTGACGAAGTCCGCTTATAGCTTCGTCGAGCTCAACGGCGAGAGCCCTGCTGGAATCGCATACGCAGACGCAGCCTACGACATCTTCTCTTCACTTCCGGTGATGAAAGAGTTTGCAGTCGATTACAACCTCCGACCGATGTACGGCCGCCGCCTCATGCTCGACGTTCTGCTGCGCTCCTACGAAGAGTTTCTGGGTCGAAAACCCGAAGCTCCACCCCGGATCGCGATCGTCGATCTCCCAGGCGTTCCAACGGTGAGTGAATTCGAACTCTTCCGAGAGTTCTTCGAACAGTCCGGATATCCTTCGGTTATTTGCACACCGCAGGAACTGGAATTCGTCAACAACCGTTTGAGCGTGTCGGGCCAGCAGATCGACATCGTCTACAAGCGACTGCTCGTGAACGAGTATCTACCGATCATGAGCGACTATCCGGCGTTGCTCAATGCCTGCCGCGCCCGCGCAATCTGCATGGTCAACAGCTTTCGTTCAAAGTTGATTCACAAGAAAGCACTCTTCGCCGTGCTGACGGATCCTCGACACGCGGCGCTGTTTTCCGGCGAGGAGCTCAAAGCCATTCGTGCGCACGTGCCCTGGACTCGCTTGGTCAGAGATGAATGGTCTGACTACTACGGCCGCGAGATAAACCTGCTCGACTTTATTCGCGCCGACAGCGAGCGGTTGGTGCTCAAGCCAAACGACGACTACGGTGGTCATGGAATCACGATTGGCTGGAACGTCGACCAACGCGGCTGGGACGACGCAGTTAACGACGCACTGGCCAACGGCGATTACCTGGTGCAGGAACGAGTGCCGACGGCGCGCGAGACCTTCCCGGCGCTGACCGACGACGGTCGAGTGGAATTTGCAGAACAGCTCGTAGATTTAGACCCGCTGTTGTTCAACGGCAAGGTCGGCTCGGCGTTCACCCGTTTGTCGTTCACCGAACTCGCAAACGTGAGCTCGGGCGGCGGGATGGTCCCCACCTACATCATCAGCAAAAAATGACGGAAAACGGGTACAATTCCCGCGGACATTCCCATCGATGCCGAAACAGGAGAATCCAGTGGCCGAAGACGACGAAGGTTTTGAACCTCAGGAAAACCGGCGGAACTACGATCGCTCGCGCTTGATTGTGGATGTGTTCTTCGACGGCAAGGATGTTACGGGTGTCGCCAGCACGAAAGACATCAGTGCCGGCGGTCTTTACATGAATACTCAGGCCGAGATTCCCGAAGGCGCACTACTCCTCATCCGCATACCTTTCCGAGCCGAAGCGCAGGTGGTTTGCAACGCGGAGGTGGTCTACATTAATCCGGGACGGGGCGTGGGATTGAAGTTCCAGGGTCTTTCTGATGAGGCAAAGGCCTTGCTGGAACAAGAAGTTTCTAATGGTTGAAGCAGCACCAGCTTTGTTGACCTGGGCAGGCCTTCCCAACGCGACAAGGGAACTTTTAACAGGAAGGCTCGCGGGTTTGTGGGAGGCGCCAACTGACGCTGCCGCGTTCGATTCGTGGGCGGATGACAAGAAACGGGCGCTGTTGCTGGTGTTGATGCGGATGGAGGCGAAAGGGCTCTGGCACCTCGTCAAACGCATCACAAACGTTTATGGTGAAGGCGGGGTCGGGATACAGTTTTTGGCGTGGCCGATGATTGAATCCACGCTGTCGCGTCGACGCGATTTCACCCGCTTGTTTGCAAACCACAAAGACACTACCGGCGGGTTTTACGAGAAGCAGCGCGGCGATGCTGTCCTTCATTTTTTGTATCAGGACGGCGAGCCGCGGACGTGGTACGTTCACTTCGATCTCTACAGTCCCGTTCACTCGCCGGTGAGTGCGTGGAAGCATCTGCGGCACGAGTTTATCGGCAAAGTAAAGCCCGACTGGCGCGTGATCGCCAAGTGCTTAAACTGTTGAAGATTCTCTCTGCGTTCTCTGCGTACCTCTGCGCACTCTGCGTTTAACAGGCGCTTCAACGCAGAGAACGCAGAGATACGCAGAGAATGCAGAGCAGAAAGAGGACCAATGTTTGATCAATTTACACTGGGTATAGAAGAGGAATTTCAGATCGTCGATCCTCAAACACGCGAGCTGCGCTCGCACGTTGCTGAGATCCTCGAAGAGGGCAAGATGCTGCTCGGCGAGCAGATCAAGCCCGAGATGATCCAGTCGATGGTGGAAGTGGGTACGGGTATCTGCCGCAACATTCAGGAAGCGCGAGCTGACATCACACGATTGCGCAGCATCATCGCCGGGCTCGCAAAGAAGAACGGACTCATGATCGTAGCCGCTTCAACCCATCCGATCTCGCGCTGGCAGGACCAGAAGATATTCGACGACGAACGTTACGAACTGCTGGTGCAGGAGCTACAGACAGTCGCACGATCGCTGCTGATCTTCGGACTTCACGTACACGTCGGCATGGCCGATCGCGAGCGCGCGATTCACATCATGAACGCCGCACGATATTTTCTGCCGCACGTGCTGGCGCTGTCGACGTCGTCGCCGTTCTGGATGGGCCACAACACCGGGCTCAAGTCGTATCGCACGGAGATCTTCAAACAGTTTCCACGCACAGACATCCCCGATCATTTTGATTCATACAGCGGTTTCCAGCGTTATGTCGATCTGCTGATCAAGACCGGATGCATTAATGACGGGAAGAAAATCTGGTGGGATATTCGGCCGCATCCGTACTTCCCGACACTCGAGTTTCGTGTTTGCGATATTCCGACGCGTGTCGACGACACGATTGCGATCGCGGCGCTGTTCCAGGCGATCGTCGCGAAGTTGAATAAGTTGATCGACCGCAATCTCGGGTTCCGGCTGTATCGCCGCATGCTGATTCAGGAGAACAAGTGGCGCGCGGTGCGATACGGATTGGAAGGGAAGTTGATCGACTTCGGAAAACAGACCGAAGTGCCCGTGCGCGATCTCGTACTCGAATTGCTCGAATTTGTCGACGATGTGGTTGACGAGTTGGGATCAAGGAAAGAGATCGAACACGTCAACACGATTCTCGAGCGCGGCACGTCTGCTGACCGGCAGTTGCAGGTTTATCGTGAGACAAACGATCTAACGGCCGTGGTTGATGATCTGGTCAAATTAACACTGGAGAACGTGCCGGAGACAGATACGCTCGGAATGACTCCAGCCACGACGACCGCCTCGACCATCGCAAAGTAGAGCCACAAAAAGGTACACAAAATACGTAACTAGATGTTTTTGTGCCTTTTTGTGGCCAGATAAAACTGCCAAAGCATGCGTGCGGCGACGGCGCGGTGCGGGCGCCATTGTTCGGCGAGCCTCTCTAATTCATCAGGCCCGGGTCTCGCCGCCAGTCCCTTCAACTCTTTCATCGCCACCGCCAGCGCCAGATCCCCAGCCGGCCAGATGTCCGCGCGCCGCATCGCCATCAAAAGGTAAACATCCGCGCTCCACAGCCCAATGCCTTTGATCCGCGTCAGCGCAAGCCGCGCATCGTCGTCATTCATCCGCGCCAGCTTCGTGAAACTCAGTTCACCCCTAACGATGCATTCGGAAAGATGAATCAGATACGACGACTTCTGCCGCGTCACGCCGAGGCTTCGCAGATGCGTATCACCAAGCTCGATGAAACGCAGCGGCGTGAACGGCTCGATAGCCGTTTGCAAGCGCGTCAGCATAGACTTCGCAGACTTCAACGACACCTGCTGCTCGAGAATGATGTGGACCAGCGTTGTAAACCCGGTTGCACGTCGCCAGAGTGGCGGATCACCGTAGGTTGAGAGTATGGCGGCAAGGGTCTCGTCCCTGGCTGCGAGTTCGCGCGCAGCCAGAGCAAGACTCTTCTGTGTAAGCATTGATTAACGCAGTGCGAGTGTCAGGAAATTCTCAAACAGGATGCGACCATCGCGCGACTCGTTCGGATGCTCCCATCGCGTGCGGCTCTTGTTCCAGTCTTCGAATGATTTCTCGAGGTGAAACTGCACGGTGTAGATCAGTTGCCCGTCGCTGCGCTTCACCATCATCTGGTTGCGACAGAGATAAGACGTGGCGAGCAGCTTGAATCCTTCCGGAACTCGATCGAGCTGCAATCCGTGATTTTGCCAGACGCGAAGGATACGAGCACTCCTCGACTCCACGAAGGCGGGATCGGTGCACGCGATGTTTTCAAAAATCGGATCGTGCGCGTCGGTGATGCGGATGAAGCGATACTGATACTCGTGTCGACGATCTTCCCGCTGCTCGTGTTGCTCGAGTTTGTCGAGTGTGACCACGCGCGCGCCAAAACTCAAACCGACCAACTGGTGGCCGCCACAGATCGCGAGAACCGGGATCTTAGTTGCTCGAATAAACCGTCCAAAGTCTTCGATTATCGATTGATCGTAGTAATCAAAATCGCGCAGCGTTCCGCTGAGCACGATCGCGTCTGGCTTAAAGCGCGAGGCGGCCTCTGTTACTTCAGACACATGTGCCACGTCGCTCGTCGGCCGTTTCACCAGGCGCGAGACGTTGTCGACGATATTCTCGATCGCCATGCCGGCGATATGTCGCTCGCGACGGAGTTGCGTTGCGAGCAAGTCGCCCCACTCCTGGCGCGCTACTGGAGAAAGGTCGCGCTCGTCGCGCAGTAAGTTGTCGATAACGAGCACGCGCGCCTCTTCGATGCGCTGCTCCACCGGCTCATACCGACAAAAATTCTGTTGGTTGAACGGGAAGGGAAGCGAAGTTGGAATCTCCGCAGTGTCGGGGGTCAAGTCTTGGGTCATTAGTTTCTGAGTAAAGGATCCTTCTACTTTTGTCGTTGTTTTGTATGCTGCCTGAACTCCGGAATTCGCGTTCCCGCGCCGGCTTCCAAAATCTCCGCGTGAATCTTAGCAAGTAACAGGCCACGTAGTCTTCCCCTAAACCTTGTGCTTTTTGCTTTGGAGTCCTGGTCGGCGAGCAAGAGCATTCTATACCAGGATGACTCCAATTCGTCCGCCAATTGCGAGATTTTTGTAATATCGTATGGGAGTGCTACATCCTGACAGCCGATACGGGCGAACACCGACAGGTACCTCGCGGTGGCGAGATCCGGACACAGAAGGCGCTTGCGTCCGAGCTTTAGCTCGACTCCGAGCAGCGTGTGCTGAATTTCGATGCGTGCTGAGGGTTTGGCCGAATCGAAGTGATAAGAACGGGTGCGGAGCTTGAGGATACGCTCGCGATAGATTCGCGGCAGCCACGTCTCGCCAAGTTGTTGCTGGATCTGTTGAGCGGCGTTTTCGAGGTTCACAGATTATCTGTGCAGGGTAAACAACTGCGACTCGATCTTGGTCTGAAGAGCATTGATCACGCGGCCCGGGAAGATCCCGAGATAGAGCACGCCCAGAACGGTTATCACTAACGCCACCGCGACGCTCGCAGGAACTCTCGGCGGGCTCCACGGTATGGTTCTTTCACCAAAGAACATCACGATGATGAGTCGCAGGTAGTAGTATGCTGAGACAGCCGTATTCAGCACACCGATGATCACCAGCGGATAAAACTTCTGCTCTATCGCTGATCCGAACACCAGAATCTTCCCCATGAATCCCGCGGTCAGCGGCATGCCGAGCAGGCTCAACATAAAGAGGCTCAACGAAAACGCCAGCACCGGCGATTCGAAACCGATGCCGCGATAGTCTTCAATGGCCGTGCGACGGTCGCCGTTGCGCGCGATCAGTTGGACCACCGCAAACGCTCCGATGTTCATCACTGCGTAAGTCAAAAGATAGAACATCACTGAGGTGATCGCAGTATTTCGTTGCGCCGGATCGGAGGCAGCTCCGGCTGCGACAAAGCCCACCAGTGCATAACCGGCATGTGCGATCGACGAATATGCCAGCATGCGCTTCACGTTGTTCTGAACGATCGCGACGACGTTGCCGAGTGTCATCGTGAGAATCGCCATCACCATGAGTGTTATGACCCACGCCTGATGAACATTCGCGCCTGACACGCTTGTAGTTGAAACAACAAACGGCAACCCGAAAACGAAAACGCGCAGGAACGATGCAAAGCCGGCCGCTTTCGGTCCGGCGGCCATGAATGCCGTAACCGGAGTTGGCGCGCCTTCGTAAACGTCCGGCGTCCAGATGTGAAAAGGAGCCGTGGCGATCTTGAAACCGAATCCGACGAGCATCATCGCCGCACCGGCGTAAAGCAGTGCCGGGTACTGCGCCTGGCCCAGGCGACTCGCGATCGCTGCGATGTTGGTTGTGCCCGCAACGATCCGGTTTAAAGATCCATCGGCCCCGGGTTCGGCTAACGACGTGGCGCCGTAAATGAGCGCGATGCCGTAGAGCAGAAATGCCGATGAGAAAGAACCGAGAATGAAATATTTCAGCGACGACTCATTCGAGCGAATGTCAGTGCGTCGGAATCCCGCCATCACGTAAGTCGCGATAGAAAGAATCTCGAGTCCAAGGAAAATGATGACGAGATCATTGCCTGATCCCATCAGCATCATTCCAACGGTGGCAAACAACAGCAGCGCGTGAAACTCTCCGGCCGGCAGTTGTTCTGCCTCTACCCATACGGTCGAAATCAACACCGTCAGGGCAGACACGAGTAGAAAGATTAGCGTGAAACCGAGGCGCAGCTCGTCGAGCACGATCATGCCGTTGAAGGCATCGGCCGATGCGGTTCCGGTCGACCACAGCCAGATCGTGGCGACGGCGGCGGCAAGCAATCCTATGAGTGAGAGTCCGCCTGTGATCCAGCGCTGCGCCGGATGTGCAAACGCATCGACGAGCATCACGATAACCGCCGCCGCGCAGACGATCACTTCCGGCGCGATCAGCGCCCAATTGACGATCGGCATCACTGATTGTGCAAAAAACGAACTCATTCTTTGTCTTCTCTGTCTTTGTGAACAGAGGTGGTGTACGAGCCTCCAGCGGGTCCGGTGGAAACACGCGCTCGAATCGTCTCGACGCTCGCCTTCGAACGATCGAGAAAGACGCGCGGGTAAACGCCCATGAAGAGCATCAGGATCAGCAGCGGCACCAGCAACCCCAGCTCACGACTATTCAAGTCGAGCAGCCTGTCGTTTTCCGCCTTGGTTACTTTGCCAAAAACCACGCGCTGCAGCATCCACAACATGTAAACCGCCGCCCAGATCACGCCCGTGCCCGCGATCATCGTCACGAGCCACGGATGGCTAACCGCCCTCGACGTCCACGTTCCGATCAGGATCAAAAACTCGCCGACAAATCCGTTCAAGAACGGCAGACCAATCGACGACAGCGACGCGATTACAAACAGCGTGGAGAACCACGGCATCGGTTTCGCCAAACCACCAAACTCGCTAATCATGCGCGTGTGGCGACGCTCGTAAATAAAGCCGACAAAGAGGAAGAGCGCGCCGGTGGAAACGCCGTGATTCAACATCTGATAAAGCGCGCCTTGCATGCCGAGCTCGGTAAACGAAAACAGGCCGAGCACGACGAACCCCATGTGACTGACGGATGAATAAGCGACAAGTCGCTTGACGTCCGGCTGGACCATCGCGACGAGTGCGCCATAGATGATCCCGATCACTGCGAGTACGATCACGTAAATTGCGATTTCGCGCGAAGTGCTCGGGAACAGGCCCAGGTTGATACGCAACAAACCGTAAGTTCCCATCTTCAACAACACGCCCGCCAGAATCACTGAACCAGCAGTTGGCGCTTCGGTGTGCGCGTCCGGTAACCATGTGTGAAAGGGAAACAACGGTACCTTGATGCAGAACGCAAAGGCGAACGCGAGAAAGAAGACAAACTCGGTGCGCGCCGGCAACGGATTCGCCGCCATCGCTTGCAGCAGCGTGACGTAGTCAAACGATCCGTAGAGGAAGTAAAGCGCAATGATGCCGACGAGCATCAGCAGGCTTCCCACCGCCGTGTAGATGAAGAACTTCACCGCTGCGTAAATGCGACGTTCGCCTCCCCAGATTCCGATGAGGAAGAACATCGGCACCAGCGAGGCCTCAAAGAACAGATAGAACAGCAGCAGGTCGAGTGAAACAAACACGCCAATCATCGCGGACTCGAGGATCAGCATGAAGATGTAGTACGAGAGCTGTCGTTTGCGGATCGCGGTCCAACTCGAGAGAATCGCAATCGGCATTAACAACGTCGTCAACAACACCAACCACAAACTGATGCCGTCCACACCGAGGTGGTAGCGGGCGCTGATTGCACCAATCCAACTGACGTTTTCCTCGAACCTGAATTCCGGACCACCTCCCATACCTCGCAGGAGCAACAGTGATAGCCCAAAGGTCGCCACGGTCGTCACTAGCGCGACCCACCTGTAATGCTCTTCACGCCTGCCCGACACAAAACTGTAGAGCACCAGCGCGAGCGCGCCGGCGACAGGCAAAAGGATCAATATCGTCAGTAGATGCGGCATAAACTATCTGAAACTGAAGCCGAGATATCCAAAGAGACCGATTAAAATCAGTGCGCCAACGAGGATTATTGCGGCGTAACCGCGCACAAAACCCGCTTGCAGGTAACGCGCGAGCCTTCCGGCTTCGGAAACCGCCTCGCCAATTCCATGAAGGAGGCCGTCGATCACGCCGATGTCGAGGATCTTCCACAGACCTTCGCGCGAACCCGCTTCGATCGGACGGATCAACGCTTTGTCGTAGATCTCGTCGACGTAGTATTTGTTCTCGAGCAGGCGTGGCATTTGTAACAGCGGTCGTCGCCGGAAGATGTACAACCCCATACCGATTCCGAGCAGGGCGATGATCACGGAGACGAGCGCGAGCATTCGTTCGGCGGAGATCTCTTCCGGTGAATGCGTGGTGTGCGTTGCGGCTTCCGCCTCAGGTTGTGGCGCCGCGTGTGTTTCTGGCGCGACCGCGCTCGGTTCTGTGTGCTCCTCCGTAGCGCCCGGGATGTGTGCGACTACAGGTTCGAGTGTGTGCTCGAGAACATTGATGTCTTTGTCAGATGCGAACGAACTGAGCGCATAGGGCACGCCGATAAACCCGCCGATGGTCGAAAGCACCGCGAGCACGATTAGCGGAACCGTCATGAGCCACGGCGACTCGTGTGGTGTGACTGGTCCATGATGAGCGTCCGGTTCGACTTGCTTGATCGCGTGTGTATCTCGAAAGCGCTCCTCACCCAGGAACGTCATCACCATCATGCGCGTCATGTAAAGCGCGGTCAGAAACGCGGTCAATGCACCGATGGCCCAAAGCAATTTGCTGAACGTCGGCGACGGAAGACTGAATGCAGGCGCGCTCCAGACCTTCCAGAGAATCTCGTCCTTCGAGAAGAAACCAGCGAAGATCGGGATGCCGGAGATCGCCAACCAGCCCGTCAACATCGTTGCAAACGTGATGGGCATGTACTTTTTGAGCGCGCCCATACGTCGCATGTCCTGCTCGTGATGCATGCCGTGGATGACCGAGCCGGACCCGAGGAACAGCAGCGCCTTGAAGAACGCGTGTGTGATCACGTGGAAGATCGCGGCGATAAACGCGCCGACACCACACGCCAGAAACATGTAACCGAGCTGTGAAATCGTCGAGTAGGCCAGGACTTTCTTGATGTCGTTTTGCGCGAGACCGATCGTTGCAGCAAACAGCGCGGTAGCAGCGCCGATAACAGCAACGATAAACATCGCCGTGGGCGCCTTAACAAAGATCTCCGAGCAGCGCACGATCATGTAGACGCCGGCCGTCACCATTGTCGCAGCATGAATCAACGCGGAGACAGGAGTCGGACCAGCCATCGCATCCGGCAGCCAGACGTAAAGTGGAATCTGTGCGCTTTTTCCAGCAGCGCCGATGAAGAGAAGCACGGCAATCGACGTCGCACCACCAGCGACGATTGCTCCTGCGGTAAATGGGTCAACCGGGTAGTTCCTGAAGAATGAAAGCGCGGTGTGCGCCGCTTCGCCTGCCGCGGGGTTCGCGAAGAAGCTGACGGAGCCTGTTAGGAAGAACGTCAGCAGTATGCCCATCACAAATCCCCAGTCGCCGATACGATTCGTGATGAATGCCTTCTTTGCTGCGTCGCCTGCTTCCTTTCGATCGACGTAGTAACCAATCAGCAGGTACGAACAAAGCCCCACGCCTTCCCAGCCGACAAACATCAGGACGAAGTTGTCGGCGAGGACCAGCGTCAGCATCGCAAACATGAACAGGTTGAGAAACGCGAAGAAGCGATAGAAACCCGCCTCACCGTGCATGTAGCCGACGGCGAAGACGTGAATCAGAAACCCGACAAACGTGACGAAGAGCGCATACGTCCCGCTCAGGCGATCCATTCCAAGCGCGAAGTCTGCGCGAAACGTACCGACTTGCAACCAGGTCCAGATGTGATCGAGTACAGGCGTGCCCGACCGCAGAGCACCACCCGATTTAAAAGCAAGATAAAACGCAACAATAGTCGATACCGCTACCGCCCCACACGCCACGACGCCGATAAACCTCTCATCGCGCACACGCCGGCCCACGAACCAATTAATGGCCGCGCCCGCGAGCGGAGCAAAGATAATCAGGCTAAGTAAGTTGTTTTCCATCTAACTGCGTGCTGCTCAGCGTTCATCCGTGGTTTACAACTTCAGGATGCTCGCGTCGTCGACATCCAGCGTTTCCCGATTTCGAAAGATGGCGATGATGATTCCCAGGCCGACAGCAGCCTCCGCCGCTGCCACGGTCATTACAATGAACACAAAAAGTTGCCCTGTGACGTCCTGAAAGAAACTCGCGAACGCGACAAACGTCAGGTTCACGGCATTGAGCATCAACTCGATGCACATAAACATCGCGATGATGTTTCGCTTGATGATCACGCCGGTCACGCCAATCGTGAACAGAACGGCGGACAGCGCCAGGTACCATGAAAGCTGTGGTTCCATCTCCTTAGTCTCGCTTTGATTGCTCCCGCAAACCCTCGACTCCGAGCAGCCGCGCTGCTTCGTCAGTCGTATCTGTTTCCACCACTCGCAAATCGTCGGGCTCCGCCCGCGGATCGACGATGCTCAAGGGAAGTTGTTGTGAGCCCGGAACGACACGAGCGTTTGCCGACAGCGGTCCACCGCGTCGTGCGAGCGTCATTGCTCCGACCATGGCCATAAGCAGAAGTATCGAGGTTATCTCGAACGGTAAAAGATAAACGGTAAACAGCGAGGAGCCGATTGAATGCGTAAGCCCCACGTTCGACACCGGCGCTCCGAAGTCGCGCACAGTGACGAGAATGAATGCGACTTCGGCGATCAAAACCGCCGCCAGCACCACGGCCAGCGGCACGAGAAACTTCAGACGCGGGGCCCTGCGTTCTTCCTGCTCCACGTTGAGCAGCATGATCACAAAAACCACCAGGACCATGATCGCACCCGCGTAAACGATCACCTGCACTGCCGCGATGAACGGCGCTGCGAGCATGATGTAAAGACAGGCGAGCGAGACGAAGACGCCGATCAGCGAGATGGCGCTGTAGAGCGGATTGCGTTGTGCCACCATCGCAAGGGCGCAGCCCACAGCCATTCCTGCGAAAAGTATGAAGAGGAAAGCCAGCATCAAAGATTCGGAAACAGAACGATCAGCGTTGCGGTAAGGAAGATATTGAGCAGAGCCAAAGGCAATAATATCTTCCAACCGAAGTTCATTAGCTGATCGAAACGAAATCGCGGTAACGTTCCGCGAAGCCAGATGTAAAGAAACAGGATGAGACACACTTTCAACAGGAAGATGATTGCGCTCACCAGTCCGAACAGAAATGTTCCGCGTCCCAAAATGGATTCGATGAACGGAAAGTTCCAGCCACCGAGAAACAAAGTAGTTGCGAGCATCGCAACCGTGAACATGTTGATGTATTCGGCGAGGAAGAAGAGCGCAAACTTCATCGCGCTGTATTCCGTGTGAAAGCCCGCGACCAGCTCGGTCTCCGCTTCAGGAAGATCAAAAGGCACGCGATTGGTTTCCGCAATCGCGGCGATCATGTAGATAATGAAACCGAGAGGCTGAAGGAGGATCAACCAGCGCGCGCCGTACCACGCTGACTGCCGATCGACGATCTGGGTGAGATCGAGCGAGCCGGTGAGCAGAATGACGCCGATCAGGCTCAACCCGAGCGCGAGCTCGTACGAGATCATCTGCGCGGAAGAACGAAGGCCGCCCATCAAACTGTACTTGTTATTTGAAGACCACCCCGCCAGCATGATTCCATAAACTCCCACAGAAGTGACGCCAAGTACGTACAGCAAGGCAACGTCGAAGCGCGTGACCACGAGCGGTATCGTGATCGAAGTGAAGGGAATCCGGGTTTCCGGGCCGAATGGATAGACGATCATCGTCATTAACGCGGCCATCGTGGCGATCACGGGCGCGAGAAAGTAGACGAATCGTGTTGATTTGTCGGGGACGATGTCTTCTTTAAGAATGAACTTGAGGAGGTCGGCGAAGGGTTGCAGCAGTCCGCCGGGCCCGACGCGGTTTGGACCAAGGCGCCCCTGGATGAACCCAAGTATTCGACGCTCTGCGAGAACGGTGTAAGCGACAACGAGGAGCACGACGACAAACACCACCGTGATGGCGACAAACTTCAGGATGATGTCGATCGTGGTGTCCATGTGCTATTTCTCTGCGTTCCTCTGCGTCCTCTGCGCCTCTGCGGTAAAAAGCCGTTTACCGCAGAGGCGCAGAGGACGCAGAGGAACGCAGAGAAGATTCTTTAAGATGCCCCAACCGTTATCTGGTACAACGGCGAAATCGCAGTCGTCTCCGGGCGCGGGTTGCCGTTCGCCAGCAGATGAAACTGCGCGACTTTGTCCGTCAGCATTCCCAGCCTGAACAACTCAGTTCCAACCTCGGGCGTTACGTTTATCTTTTCGCCGTCATCCGGAAGGTATTCAACGCGATTTCGAACAGGCGCGATCTGAACCTCCGCGTCGCTAACGGGATGTTTCACCTGAATAGGATTTGTCTCGTCTTTCAGCAACGGATAACGCAGTCCAGCATACGCTTGCACTTTGTCTGCAATCTCCCGAAAAACCGCGCTCGCCGACATCTCGTATCCATAATCAACGCCGAGTTCCTTCGCCAGTTGCGCGACGATCACCCAGTCAGGTCTCGACTGGTGCAACGGCGGAATCGACTGCCGCACACGTTGGACCAATCCGTCGTTGTTTGTAAACGTCCCATCCTGCTCCGCATACGATGCTGCCGGCAGAACGACGTCAGCCGCTGCCGTCGTCTCGTTTTCAAAAAGCTCCTGGACCACGAGAAAATCGAGTTTAGCGAGCGCGTCCGCGCGTCCCTCGAGTTGCTCGGGTAGAAACCCGCCAGCCATGTAGAGCGCGTGAATCGTGCTGCCTGCTGCGTCGAGTAACTCCTGCGGCGTAACCATCGGCTCCATCATGCCCATGTCGTTCGCGCCGATACTGTTGTTGTAGAACGGCAAGGGATGAAAGAAGACGCGACGACCTTCTGCCGCAAACACTTTAGGCAATTGAGAAATCAGCGCCTGGGCGTCAGTGCTGAGTTCATGGCCGAACATGATCACCAGGTCGCCCGGCGTGTTTGCGATGAGCTTTCGCGCAGCATCGATCTCGCGCAGCGTGAGACCCGCTTTTCGCCCGATGAGATCGTCGTTACCTGTATCGGCGAGCGCGAGAACAGCGGCATCTTCTGTGCCCGGTCTGACGTGCAGGAAGATCTCGGCCTGTTCGCGCAACCGGATCGGAAGTGAATTGACGAGCACGAATTTCGCGCCGCCGTTGCGCACGGCCTGGCGAATGGCTCTGCCTGTGAGCGGTTGCAGTTCCGAAGGATCGCCGCCGATCTGAATGATGGTCTGCGCATAGCGAATGTCGCGATGCGTTGCGAGCGGCGCGCTCAGATTGTTGAAAAAACTCCGAAGACTGAACGGATCGGTGGTCGTGTAGTTCTCGGTGCCGACGAGTTCCGAAGCAAACTTCCGCAGCACGTAAAGCGCTTCATTCGTCAAACGTGGACTGCCAATGACGCCGATCGAGTTCCGCCCGTGCTCGTTTGCGACAGCATCCAGACGCTCGGCGACGTGACGAATAGCTTCATCCCACGTTGCCGGGATCAGCCTGCCGCCTTTCTTGTACCGGATCATCGGCGTGCGAATTCGCGCTTCGTGGTTGATAAACGGATGTGCGAACCGGCCTTTCACGCAAAGGAACTCGCCGTTGATTCCGTTGACGTAACGATCGCGCGCGACAGCACGCATCACTTCGCCGCCGCGTGAACCGAGCGACATCTGGCAACCGTCCGAACAGAAATTGCACGTCGTGATCGTCTGCGCCAGTTCCCACGGCCGCGTTTGGTGACGATAAGTGCCGTCGAGCAGCGTGCCTGTCGGACAAACTTCGATACAGTTTCCGCACTGCGAACAGTCGAGCCAGCCGAGATACGTGCCGATCACAGTGTGCGCGCCACGGCCACCCGCTTCGATCGCTTCTTCACCCATCCACTCGTCGCACACGCGTGTGCAACGTTTGCACAGGATGCAACGCTGCGGATCGTTTGCGACCATCGGCGACAGGTAACGCTCGGCGTAATAATTTTTCTGTTCGGTGAAGCGCTCTTCGAGACCGCCCCAATCGAATGTCATCTCCTGAAGTTCGCATTCGCCACCGCGATCGCAAACAGGGCAATCGAGCGGGTGGTTGGCGAGCAGAAACTCGGTCATGCCGCGCTGCGCCTTCTCGATCTCTTCGCTTTGCGTGGTGACAACCATGCCGTCCGTGCAGGTGATGGTGCAGGACGTTTGCAGCTTCGGCATCTTCTCGATGCGCACGAGACACATGCGACACGAGGCTTGCAGCGCCAGGTCGGAGTAATAACAGAAGGACGGAATATCGAAACCTTTTTCGCGGCACACGTCGATCAGACGTGCACCCTTCGGGACTTCGAAGTTTTTACCGTTAATTGTGACTTTGATCAGTTCAGTCGACATTTACCTGCTTTCCTCTGCGTACCTCTGCGTTGC
>JBIOUJ010000226.1:0-4376 GCA_044867025.1 Pyrinomonadaceae bacterium
CGCGGACAGCAAAACACGGATAGAGGCCAAATCACTTCTCCTGTGGAGTTGTGTGCGCTGGTGCCGGAGGTCGGACTCGAACCGACATGAACAGTGAAGTTCGCCAGATTTTGAGTCTGGTGCGTATACCAATTTCGCCACTCCGGCGCGAAGGATGGACATGATAAGGCCCTTTCCGATGTAGCGCAACTTCCTGCCTCTCGAAACTCAACCCAATTCATCTTTAATCACACCTCAGTACAAAATCGTCGTTGTATGTGTATTTTCGCATAGCTAAGCTGTTGATAATACATATCTTAGTACGTGGGTAAAAACATGTTTGCCACATGGCCCATAAAAAGCTAGAATGCCTGAGCCAGGTCGCTGGCGCGGCATACTGCCTTAAAACCCCTCGTGCCCTCACCAGGATGATCGAGTTCTACCAAATTTTTCTTGCCGCCGTTGGTCCTGCCCATTTCAGGAGATAACAAATGCCGACAACTGTGTCGCCCCGCATACTGATAGTCGATGACGAAGTTGAAATAACCGAGATCCTCGCCGACCTCTTGAGTGAAGAGTACGAATGTCTCAAGGCTGGTTCGGCTGAGGATGCGTTAGCGCGCCTCCGCGAAGGCGAATTTCAATTGGTCATCAGCGACATCACGATGCCGGGCATGAGTGGGTTGGAAATGATCCCGCACGTCAAAGACCTTTCTCCGCAGACGGTGGTGGTGATGATCAGCGGCATGCAGACTGTCGAGAGCGCGATCGGCGCTTTGCGCTTAGGCGCCTTCGATTACCTGATGAAGCCGTTCGATCTGCGGCAGGTCGAAGCCGTTGTCAAACGTGCGCTCGAACATTATGAGCTCGTCGTCGCAAAGCAGCGTTACGAAAATCATCTCGAGGAGTTGGTCGAACAACGGACCGCCGAACTCGATCGCGCTTTGAATTCTCTCGAAGGTTCGTATCGCTCGACACTCCAGGCATTAACTGCCGCACTCGAGACCAGAGACTCGGAAACGCACGGCCACTCGGAACGCGTAGTCACTTACAGCCTGCGACTCGGACGTGAGTACGGGTTGAGTAGTGAAGAGATGAAGTCGCTCGAGTTTGGATCGTTGTTGCACGACATCGGCAAGATCGGTGTGCCCGATTCGATTCTACGTAAGCCTGCGAAACTCACCGAAGAAGAGTGGGTGCGTATGCGCGAACATCCGCTGCACGGTCAACAGATTCTTCGTGGGATCGAATTTTTACAGGGCGCGGCGCGCGTGGTGGCCCAGCATCACGAAAAATGGGATGGGACCGGTTATCCGCTCGGCTTGCGTCAGGAGGAGATTGACATCTGCGCGCGCATCTTCGCAGTCGCGGACGCATTTGACGCGATCACGAGCGACCGTGTGTATCGACGCGGTAAGTCGTACGAAGCTGCGGCGCAGGAATTGGATGATTGGGCCGGGCGGCAGTTTGATCCGAAAGTCGTCGAGGCTTTTCATCGAGTTCCGAAAGAAGATTTTGAAGAGTTACACCGGCAATCACTTTTGCCAAAGCACGATCAGTTTGACGTGCGCCAGGTGACGATGGAATCGCGTCTCGAAGCCGTACTTAGTTAAGCCACAAAAAGGCACAAATTAATTCTTTGTGTCTTTTTGTGGCACGATGTAGCCCCGACGTGATTGGAGATTGAGGCCTACTCTGCGTGACGCCACTTCAATGCGGCGATACTCGCCCGGGTTTGCTTCGGCGAGAGGTCGCTTCGGACGGTAAGTGACAACGTATTCAGCACCGATCGCGCGTGCGACGTCGTTAGCCTGAGCAAGCATTTCCTCGCTGTTGAGCGGCAGGATCATTTTGCCGCCGGTTTCTTCGGCGACATTCTTCAACGCCTGCTCGCTCTTCTTTACTTCCGCTTCGTAGGCTTTCCGCAGTTTCCGCATCGCGGGATCGAATTTGATCCTGACACTGTAAGACGGCGAGCGAGTCTGGCCCGGCGGTTGTGTCGGATCAGTCGCTCGAATGGGATCGGAATTCGGTGGACGTGGGCCAGCAACAATGCTCGAATTGTTTCTCTCGTCCTTCTGTCTCACAAACTCTGTGTAACTGATGATGTGTACTGTCGCCCGCGCTGCGACCAGTTTCTTCAGCGCCTGTTCGCGATCGACCTTCCCGCCCGGCGAATCGACGCCGTCAGTGATCATCACCACGTGCCGGCTTCCTTCAGGACGTTCGCTCATTTGCACACTTGCATCCACGATCGCTTCTGAAATTCTCGATCGCTTGGCGGAAATGATTTTGCTTCTTAACGTCTTTAGGACCGCGTTCTTGTCCGTGGTCCACGGCTGCAACATCTCGGCTTTGTTACCCGACTGCATCACCGCGATCGACGCGCCTTCCTGAAGTCTCGACACCAACTGCGACGCAACCTGGCGCGTGAGCGAGGTACTCTTCGACATACCCCCCATTCCGCTTGATTCGCCACCGGTATCGAGTACGAACAGCACATTTGCCGGAATGTGTCGAACGCTTCTGAGCTGTTGAATCACGCCGTCTTCGAGCACGAGCACGTCGTCGAGCTCGAGCGTCGGATCGTAGTGACCATAGGCGTCCAGGGCCACGACAGGCAGTCGCACCTCTTCCGTAAAGACCTTGACCGACTCCTGCTCTTTTTCAGGCGTGGGTGACGGTAGTGGTTTTGGTTTTGGAGGTTCCTGGCTGGAGATCTGTGTGGCGCCGACCGAGAAAAGCACCGCCATCAACAGCAGACCAGTTGTGCGACTAATCCAGGACATTTTCAGGAATTCGGAATTTTGATGCCTGCGAAAATCTTACGTTGCCTTCCGCGCCTGCGCCTGGACGGCAGTGATCGCGATAGCGTCGACGATGTCGCGGGCAGTGCAGCCGCGTGATAGATCGTTTGCGGGTTTGTCTAAACCCTGCAAAATCGGACCGATAGCAGTCGCGCCCGCGAGTCGTTCGGTTAATTTGTATCCGATGTTTCCCGCTTGCAGATCCGGAAAAATCAAAACGTTTGCGCGTCCCCCAACAGGCGAACCCGGCGCTTTCGACTGCGCGACGCCGGGAATCAACGCCGCATCGCCCTGAAGCTCCCCGTCCACCAGCAACTCCGGCGCCCGCGCTTTGACGGTCCTCGTCGCTTCCACTACTTTGTCGATCAGTCGATGCTTCGCGCTTCCTTTTGTCGAAAACGATAACAACGCCACGCGCGGCTCGGTACCGAGCAATGCCCTGCACGAATCCGCAGCAGCGAGAGCGATCTCCGCAAGCTCGACGGCACTCGGCTCGATTACAACACCGCAATCAGCGAAGATCATCGCCCCATCGTGTCCGAATTCGCTGTTACGCAACGACATCAGGAAGAAACTCGACACCAGCTTGAATCCCGACCTCACGCCAATGCAGTGCAACGCCGCACGAACCGTGTGTGACGTTGTGTTCGTAGCGCCGGCCACAGAGCCGTCAGCGAGTCCCGAACGAACCATCAAATTTCCGTAATACAAAGGATCGGAAACAAGCGTTCGCGCCTCATCAGCCATGAGACCTTTCGCTTTCCGCAGGTCGTGAAAAAGCGAGACCATCTTGTCGAAATCAGACGCGCGCTTGTGGTTGATAATGGCGACGCCGCCCAGGTCCAGACGATTTTCGCCGGCGATCGAACGAATCTTTTCGTCGTCGCCAATCAGAGTGATTCGCGCGATGCGCTGGCTGGTCGCCTCTGCCGCGGCTACAACTGTGCGCGGATCGTTTCCTTCAGGAAGAACGATGTGTTGCGGCCTTGACGCGGCGCGCTGCCGAATGCGGTCGAGAATGTCCATAGACTATAGTGGTGGCACAGATTACACTGATTTACACGAATCTGCATAATCTAAGGGCCCGGAGGGAACAATGGGGGAATTAAACCTGCGCAGTCGCATGACAAACCTTTTGCTCGTCATACCCAATCTTCTTTTACTCAGCGCGCGTTTAATGGCCGACTCGCGGGTCCCGACAAAAGAGAGACTGCTCGTCGCAGGCGCCATCGCTTACGCCTTCATGCCGCTCGATTTTATTCCGGACATGCTGCCGTTTGTCGGGCAGGTTGACGACGCTTATCTCATCGCGTTGACACTGTTGCGACTGATGAGCGCGACGGAGCCTCGCATCGTTCGGGAACACTGGCGCGGTGGCGGCGACGTCGTTGAATTGGTTGGTGCTACAGCTTTGATCGCTGCGCGGTTATTGCCGAAGAGGATCAGGCGCGTGTTGACGTCGAAGGTTGAGGCGCCGAAAGTCTCGCATGGCACAGCAGCGCCGTTACTTATCGAACGGCCTGTTGCAGAATCGGAAGTTTAGCCGCAGATTTACGCGGGTGGACGCAGCTCTGATCTGCGTCCATCCGC